>JAHFCD010000156.1:3722-6160 GCA_023249695.1 Elusimicrobiota bacterium | reverse complement strand
CGCGACGGCGGAAGGCGTTGGGGACGGGCCCTCGTGGTGAACATCGAGCAAGCCGGAGGACGGCAGCGCGTCGCCGGGATGCGACGCTAGACGGAGAGACGGCGCGCGAATTCCAGATTCAAGCGATCGGCGTCGGGGCCGTCCTTCGGAGTCTCGAGTATTCCCGGCGTGCGCGCGAACTCTTCACGGTCGAGCAGCGCTTTCAGGCCTTCGCTCCCGAGACGGCCCTTTCCCCAATGCTCGTGGTGCTCGCGATGGGAGCCGAGCAGGGCGCGGCTGTCGTTGAGGTGAAAAGCGCGGACGGCGTCGAAGCCCAGGAGGCGGTGCGCGCGGGCGAGGAACTTGAGCGCGCCCTCGGCGGAGGAGCAGTCGTAGCCCGCGGCGTAGGCGTGGGCTGTATCCAGGCAAACGCCGATATTGGGGAGAGACGGCTTGAGCGCGTCTTGCAGACGCGCTAGATCCTCGAGGCTCCCGCCCATGCGGCGGCCGCCGCCGGGGACATTCTCCAACAGCAACGGAATACGACAAGAACTCTGTTCGACGGCCATTATGACGGACCGCGCGAAGAGTTTGACGCCCTCGTCCAGCGAGGAGTCCGGAGAGTAAGCGCCGCCATGTATCACGAACGCGTCTCCTCCCAGAGCGGTCGTCAGAATGAGCTCGTTCGCGAGATGCTTGATGGATCTGTCGCGTCGGACGAAGTCCGACGACGCCAAGCTGGGCACGAAGCGAGAGTGGACGAGCAGCTGGAGCTTCGCCGCGCTGCGCGCGGCGGAGAAAGAAGACAGCTCCTCAGCTGACGGAGCGTGGTGGCGCGCATACGGCAATATTTGGAGGGATTTGCAGCCGAGCGCCAACGCCTCGTTCAACGCCGTCGCGTAGCCTCCACGCACCGATGCGTGGACGCCGAGAATCACGGTAATCCCATCAGCTTGCGGAGAAATCCCGCTTTTCGCTCATCATACGGGAACCACCAAAGATCGGGAGCGGCGTCGGGTCATTCATGGACCAAAACCGACTGCGACTGCGTGAAGGAGAGAAGCCCCTCTTCCCCATGGCGACGTCCCATGCCGCTCTGCTTCATGCCCCCGAACGGCAGCGCGCCGAAGGCGTAATGCGACGCGGGCTCGTTCACGCCGACCAAGCCGACCTCGAGCGCCGCCGCCAAGCGCTCGCCCTTGGCGAGATCGGTGGTCCAGACGCTCGCGGCGAGGCCTTCCGTGCCGGCGTTGGCCAAAGCGACGGCCTCCTCGGCGCGGGAGATCTTCATGATCGGGATCACCGGGCCGAAGCACTCCTCGGTCATCACGCGCATGTCCATGCGCGCGTCGAGCACGAGGGCGGGCGCCATAAGAAGATTGGCCCGGTCGAGGATCTCTCCGCCGATCACGCGTCCGCCCTTCCGGCGCGCGTCCTCGAGCTGCTCTTGAATGCGGTCGAGCAGCGGCGGGAACACGAGACGTCCGAGGTCGGCGTCGCGGCCGTCGAGCTTCTGCCTCAGCGCCGCGACCTTCGGCCGCACCAGCTCGATAAAACGGTCGTAGGCCTCGGCCTCGACGAAGACGCGCTCGACGCCGACGCACACCTGGCCCGCGTTGGAGCACGCCGCCCAGACGGCGGCGGCGGCCGCGCGCTCGAGGGAAGCGTCGGCGAGCACGATCATCGGGTGCTTGCCGCCCAGCTCGAGGATCACGGGCTTGAGCTGGCCGGCGGCGCGCACGGCGACCGCGCGGCCCGTCTTCGTCGAGCCGGTGAAAACCGTCATGTCCGTCGCGTCGATGACCGCCTCGCCGGCCGCGGCTCCGCCGGGCACGACCGACAGCAGCCCCGCGGGCAGCAAGGACGTCGCGGCCACCGCCCCCTCGAGCCACACCGCGGTCTTCGTCGTCCACTCCGACGGCTTGAGCAGGACGGCGTTGCCCGCGAGCATCGCGGCGAAGGCGTCGCCGAACGGGATCAGGAACGGCATGTTCCACGGGGTGATCAGGCCGATGACGCCGCGCGGCACGCGCCGCTCATAGGCGCGCTTGTTGAAGAGGGACCAGGGCTTGCTCGCCGCCTTATCGCCGAGCACGCGCGGCGCGGCGGCCGTCATCCAATCCACGAGCAGGCCCGCGGCCCCCAGCTCCATGAGGTCCACCTCGACGAGCGGCTTGCCGGTTTCCTCGTGCACGACGGCGCGGATCTCCTCGCGGCGCGCGGCGAGGGCCTTCCACAGCGCGCGCAGGATCTTGATCCGCTGCGGCACCGTCGTCCGGCGCCAGGTCGCGGCGGCGTGGCGGGCGGCGGCGGCTTTCGCGGCGAACTCGACGGCCGTGGCCTCGATGGCGGCGGGGGTCAAAACGCTCATCATTTCACCTTCTCAAACGGGATGTCGAGGATCGGCCAGCTCTTCGCGTCGGGGTCGCGATAATGCCACCACTCGTCGGCGAGGGATT
>JAHFCD010000156.1:0-3712 GCA_023249695.1 Elusimicrobiota bacterium | reverse complement strand
CAGGTCCACCGCGCCGGCCCGGTTATGAGACGAGCCCTTGGCGGGATCGGCGACGTAGCGCGGGTCCGGCTTGGCCGCCCACAGCGCCGTCTGGACGGACAGCGGCCGGTACGCATCGTAGATCACGAGCCGAAGCTTGCGCGCGCGCAGGTCCGCCGCGGCCTTATGAAGTTTTTTCGCGGTGGAACGCCGCAAAAAGGCGGCCGGGAACGGATACAAAGGCCGCCCCGTCAGGTTGTCCTTGGTCGCGTAGCGGATATCGAGCACCGCGTCCGGTATCAAGGCCTGCAGGTCGATCAAGGGGTCGGTCAGGGGCAGCGCGGTCATCGCCAGAAGTGCCAGAAGCACGTCTCATCGTAGCAGACCCCCCCTCGGCGCCGCAACGGGGCGCGGGGCGACGGGCACCGAGCGCAGCAGCTCCATAAACGCCTCCCCGGCGCCCATGTAATGAGACTCGATCTCGAGGCGGATGTCGTCGATTCGGGCCGGGTCCACGAAGCGCCGCAGGTCCGCCAGCCCTTTCAGCGCCGCGCGCATGCTCTCGGTCGGATCGAGATCCCGCTTGGACGCGGCGTCCATCACGGCCTCGACGACCAGGATCGCGCCCCGCGTCAGGCTTTGATCGGCCAGGAGCAGGGCCGTCATCGCGCCCTTCACCGCGTCCTCGATCACCCGCGCCGGCGGGGTGTCCCCGGGGGCGGCTCCCTGCAAGGCGGCCATCAAGGTCTTGCGCACCACGTTCGCGGCGGCGGCGCACGGGTCGCCCATCAGCCGAAGCTCCTCGGCGACCATCTCCTTCGTCAGCTGCACAAGTCTAAGCTCATCCATGGTGTTGTGTCTCCTCTCCCCATGGATATAGCACCGCGAGCGCCGGAACGCGACCCAACAAAATGTAAACGTCCCGTTAACGCCTGGCGCCGAAAAACCTCCCCCTTTGCGGGGCTCAAGGGAAGAGGGCCCGCCGTCCAACGATGCCGATCCATTGCAAAAGATTTACCTTTCCGGCATCACCCGCAAGGTCCGTTACGGCTAAGATTGGCTGGCCGCTTCCACGCGCCGCCATAAAAAAAGGAGAAGATAACATGAAAAGACTTTGTGCGTTTCTGCCGCTCTTGACGCTGGCGCTCGCGACGCCCTCCTTCGCTTCGCATTCGTGGGGCGGCTACCACTGGGCGCGGACGAGCACCCCGTTCACTCTTCAGCTGCTCAACAACATGTCGAGCGCCGAATGGAGCGGATTTCTGAGCCTGGTCTCCGCGGATTGGTCGAAGTCCTCCGTGCTCCACACGAACATCATGAGCGGCACTGGCGGAGGCAACTGCAGGGCCAAGGCCGGCACGGTTCAAATCTGCAACAGAAAATATGGGTTTAACGGCTGGCTCGGGCTGGCTCAGATCTGGATTTCCGGCAACCACATCACCCAGGCCACGGTCAAAGTCAATGACAGCTATTTCTACACGACGAGCTACAACAACGCCAACGCGAAGCGGCACGTCCTCTGCCAGGAGGTCGGGCACACCTTCGGCCTCAACCACCAAAGCTTCTCCGGCAGCGACAGCTGCATGGACGACGTCAACGGCTTGTTCGATCAAGCCTATGTCAGCCCCAACGCCCACGATTATGAGCAGCTCGTGACGATCTACAATTCGCACACGGACTCGTCCGCCACCGTCGCCCAACTCCTGACGGGCGCGGCCTCCTACGAAGAGGGGACGGACGTACCGGCCAACTTCGGACGGCCGGTCGGAACGGGGCGCGTGCCCGAAGTTCTATTCGTCCGAGAGCTCCCCGACGGCAGGAAGATCTTCACGCATGTCGTCCCGGCCCCCGTCGGGAATCCTGACGAACGCTGATTCGATCCCGGAAAAGAAAGTCCCCTATTCGGGGGCTAAAGTGGTGGACCTTAGCGGGATCGAGGGTCTGCGCGGTCCTTCGGACCACGGCGTGCGCAGACCTTTTCCTTCAATAGGCGGTTCGATCCCGACAAAAAAGAAAGCCCCCTATTCGGGGGCTAAAGTGGTGGACCTTAGCGGGATCGAACCGCTGACCTCCTGCATGCCATGCAGGCGCTCTCCCAGCTGAGCTAAAGGCCCGTCGCGTTGATTCTACCAGATTGGCGCGGTCTTCGCTACTCGCGCGAGGGCTTTAGGCCGGAACGCCGCGGCCGGCCGTCGGGGCCGTAGCCGTCGAAGCCGGCGGGCGCGGCGACGGGATACGCCGAAGGCGACGCCGCTTTATCGCGCGAATCGGAGCCGCCGCCATCGAAGAAACGATCGAGCTGGCCGAAACGGTCGTACGTCAACGCGGCGCCTTTCGGCTCGATCTCTCCGACCTTCCGCAAGGCGGCGATCAGGCGCCGGTCTCCGCGGCCGTCGGCTTCGCGCAGCAGCTTCGACGTCTGCTTGCCGAGCCCCGCCTTGCGCGACTCGAGGCCGTCGAGCACCTCGTGGAATTGATCCGGCCGGGCGAGCGCGTGGGCGAGCATCAGCGCCGCGGCGCGCTGCGGCGCCAGGGCCTCCGTGCCGAGCGAGGCGCGCAGCGCCTTCGCCGAGCCTGCGTTCACACCGAGCACGGAGAACTCGAGATAATCCGCCACCGGGCGAGGGGCGGTCATCGCCGTGACGGCGCGCAGGTGCATGTCAAAGGAGTCGAGGAGGCGCGAGCCGTAGAAAGGATCGGCGGCCAAGGACAGCGACACCGCCCCGAGATACGCGCCCGAATAGCCCGTGGCCTGAGCCGCGTGGGCGTCAATCGAGCCGGCGGGACCGGCGGAGGCGCGGGCGGCGCAGAGGACGGCTAGGACGAGGCCTTTCACGCTCGTAGGATAGCCCCGGAACGGGACGGATTCAAGGGGCGGAAACTCCAAGTTCACGGACTTTTGCTATTGCCTCTACGCCGGGGGCCTCGCCCTTGGTTCTTTGCTTAAAAGGAAAATCGCCTGGTAACGCAGCAAATAAAGGCATCTATTTCGTTCCCGATTGCTTTAAAGCATAGAACCGCCACAGGGATGGTTCCCACCCGAGGGGATTTTTCCGGGGCCCAATCACGCGGCAAGCAGGGCGGGTAGGCGCGACGCGAACTCGAGATCGGCCGGGAACATCTCCTTCAGCGGAAGGTCGGCTTGAGCGCGCCAGAACAGCTCGAGCACGTCGTCGCCGTTGCCGGCCGGGCGCAGCTCTCCGGACATCTTCTCGACGAGCCAGTACACCGACACGATCTGGATCGGAGCCTGCGTGGAGAGGTGCGCCTCCTGGCTCGCGTACAGCGTGCGCACCGGCCGGATCACGAGGCCCGTCTCTTCGACGAACTCGCGACGCAGCGCGTCGCCCGGCGCCTCCTCGAGCTCCACGCCGCCGCCGGGGAAGTTGATGAAGGTGCTCGCGCCGAAGCGCGAGCGCGTGAGCAGGACTTTATCCCCGTCGCGCAGGACGCCGTAGACGCGGCACGAAAACCGTCTCACTTATTGTTGTTCAGGAAGGCGACGACGGCGCTTTTCGCGTCGCCGAGCAACGGGTCGCCGTCGCCGACGAGCAGGTGGTCGAAATCGAAGGTGCGCAGCAGCTCGAGCGAGCGCTTGAGCGCGGCGGGATCGTCCTGCTTTTCGGCCGGAACGGCCTTCAGCTTGCCGCGGGGCGCGATCAGGGCGTCGCCGAGGAGAAAAGCCCGGCGTTCGGGCCAGTATAGCCCGATCTCCCCCGGCGATTTTCCGGGA
>JAHFCD010000155.1 GCA_023249695.1 Elusimicrobiota bacterium | reverse complement strand
TGCGAAGCCGCCCGTGGACGGTCGTCGTCGAGGCCCCGCTCGACGACTTTCTCGGGCCGCTGAAGACAGTGCGCGACGCCGCGCTTCTGACTTTGCTTCTCGGGCTGGCCGGCCTCGGCGATGTCCTGCTGCTCCTGGTCCGCTCGATCACCCGGCCGATCGCGGCTTTGGTCGCGGCCACCGGGAAGTTCGGCGCGGGCGACTTCACGCAGCGCATCCCGGACGCGGGCACGGACGAGCTCGGGGCGCTCTCCGGGGCGTTCAACGAGATGGGCGAGAGCCTCGAGCTGAACCGCCGCCAGAACACCGAGCTTCAGTCCCAGCTCATCCAGGCCGAGAAGCTCTCCGCGGTCGGCCAGCTGATCTCGGCGGTGGCGCACGAGCTCAACAACCCGCTCGGCGCGATCTCCGGCTACGTTCAGCTGGCCCAGCTCGAGGACTGCCCGCCCGCGCTCCGGCGGGACCTGGAGCACATCTATACCAACGTGCTGCGCTGCCGCAAGGTCGTCGACAACCTCCTGTTCTTCGTGAGGCAAAGCCGGCAGGAACGCGGCAAGGTGGACCTGAACCAGGCGGTGAGCTCGGCGCTCGAGCTGCTGGAGTACCGCCTTCTGAAGACCGACGATGTTTTCGTGACCAAGGAGGCCGCCGCCGAGGCGCCGCTGATCGTCGGCGATTTTCAGCAGGTCGTGCAGATACTGGTCAACCTGATCAACAACGCCTGCGACGCGATGGCGGACGTCGTGCGCTATCCCGAGGGCAAGCGCCTTCTCGTCCGCACCGGGACGGATGGAGGAAGGGCGTTCATCCGCGTGTCGGACAACGGGCCCGGCGTGCCGGCCGGCGCCGCGGAGAAGCTCTTCCAGCCGTTCTTCACGACGAAGGAACCCGGGCGCGGGACGGGACTGGGGTTATCGATCTGCCGCCAGATCGCCCGGGAACACGGGGGGGACATCTTCTTTGAGAACCGCCCGGGCCAGGGTTGCGTGTTCGCGCTCGAGCTGCCCATCGGCCGGGAGGCGGATTTCGAGCGGCTCGAGAAGGTTGAGGAGCCGATCCGGCATCCGGCAGTGCCGGGCAAGCGCGTCCTGGTCGCCGACGACGAGGTGGACATCGCCGAGGTGATCGCCCGCCTTCTCCGGGAGGACGGCGACGAGGTCGAGGTCGCGCTCGGCGGTTCCGAGGGGCTGAAGCTCCTGGAGACGAAATCGTTCGACCTGGTGATCTCGGACATGGAGATGGAACGGGTGAAGGGCGCCGACGTCTTCAAGCGTCTGACCGCGGGCGGCGGGAAATCGAGCGCGAAGGTGCTTTTCGTGACGGGAGACATCCTCAATCCGAAGGTTCTCGAATTCCTCTCCAAGACCAAGTCGGAGTATCTCGCCAAGCCGTTCGACATCGACGATCTCCGGCAGGCGGCGCGGCGCCTGCTGGCCCAGCGTTGACCGCCCCCGTTCATTCCTGTTACAATGCCTCGATGCCCGCAACTAAGACGACGAAGGCCGTCGCCGTCGGCGACAAGGCCCCTAATTTCTCCGCCTCCGACGAGACCGGCCGCACCTGGACGCTCAAGGCGCTCAAGGGCAAGACCGTCGTTCTCTACTTCTATCCGAAGGACAACACCTCGGGCTGCACGACCGAGGCCTGCGACTTCCGCGACCGCTACGACGCGTTCGTCAAGAAAGGCGCGCGCATCTTCGGCGTGAGCCCCGACGCGGCGAAGTCCCATGCCGGCTTCAAGGCCAAGCACGGCCTGCCGTTTCCGCTTCTCGTCGACGAGGACAAGGAAATCTGTCATGCCTACGGCGTCTGGAAGGAGAAGACCCTGTACGGCCGCAAGTTCATGGGCGTGGTGCGCTCGACCTTCGTGATCGGCCCGACGGGACGCATCGTGCAGGCCGAGCGCAAGGTGTCCGTCGCCGGCCACGCCGAATCCATCCTGGAGGCCGTCTAATGCCCGCTCCCCAGAACGACGCCCGCCGCGCCGCCCTCGTCAAAGGGGCGTCGAAGGCCAAGATCAAGGCGCTGATCAACCTCGACGCCTGCACCGGCTGCGAGGTCTGCATCGCCGTGTGTCCGGTGCCGTCCTGCATCGAGAAGTTCGGCGACGAGGAGCCGTCGGCCAAGGGCGTCTACGTTAACTACGACATCTGCATCGGCTGCAACCTGTGCGCGAAGGACTGCCCGTGGGACACGATCCGCATGGTTCCGACCCCGACCGTCGCCGGCGACCAGACCTCGCTCGACTCTCAGCTCACGCACGACCATGCCGTTTACCTCAATCCCGAGCTCGTCCCCGAGGAGATCCGCGGCTTCGTGGGCAAGGCCGCGAAGACGGACCCGATTGTCCTCGAGCTTTTCGGCAAGCAGAACCCCGTCGTTCCGGGGCTGATGAGCCCGAAGTAGACCCCTTCGCGGCTCAGCCGCGGCGATCCACGATGCGCTTGAGGAGCCTGCCGAGCGCGGACCAGAGCGCGGGCGGAGGAGGGGGGCTCGCCGTCTTGGTCCCCTCGAAAATCGCGCGGACCTCGCCGTCATCCGCCCAGAGGCCGCAGCGGTTCGAGCAGCCGTCCACGAGCGCCTGCCGCTTGCCTTCGTAGAAAAATCGGCTCATGAGCAAACCGCAGCGCGGGCAGGCGAGCTCGCGAGGCGAGGAAAGTTCCTCCGCGATGGGGGCCCCGCTCCACGAAGCGGCCAAGGCCGAGGCCGCGTAGTTCGGCTCGGCCGCGATGATCCGGCGGATTTCCCCTTCGTCGAACCACACGCCCTCGCAGGACAGGCAGACGTCGATCTCCGTGCTCGCCACCGGATGCGGATAGAGCGCCTTGGCGCAGCGCGGGCACTTCATCGGCGGGGGAGCCATGCGCCCATTCTACAATACACTTCCAACGCTGGAAGCGCCGGTGAAAATCCGATTCCATGACCGGTTTAGGCGTGACCGTGTTCGATTATCTTGAGATAAACCTGTCTCCCATCCGCCGCCCGAAACCCCGTGAACTTGGAGCCCCTGGGGATTGACAACCCGCCTCAATCGGGCTATAAAACGATCGACGGAGGCCCCATGACCGACCAAATCGAAGCCGCCCCGGCCGAGCTCCCTTATTTTTCCGTCTCGAACCGGAAGCTTCTGGTGATGACGCTGAGCACGTTCGGCCTTTACGGCCTGTATTGGTTTTATCAGAACTGGACCCTCATCAAAAAACGCGACGCGTTGGCGATCAAGCCGTTCTGGCGGGCCTTTTTCGCCCCGTTCTTCTGCCACCCGTGCTTCAAGGATATCCAGGACGCCGCGGAGAAACGGGGCTTGCCGAAAAACTTCGACGCCAACGCCATGGCGGTCGGCTGGTTCTTGGCCACGGTCCTATGGCGGCTGCCCGATCCCTACTGGCTCGTGACCCATTTCGCGGTTTTCTTCATGCTGCCCGTGCAGACCGCGGCCAATGAGATCAACCGCCATGACTTCCCCGGCCACGAGGTGAACTCCCGTTTTTCCGGCCTGAACATCCTCGGCGTCGTCGTCGGGGGACTTTTCCTGGCGTTGAGCATCGCGGGAACCCTTATGCCCGACGTCGCGGCGGCGCCTCAGTAGCCCGCGCGAAGTGCCGACAAAATTAGTCGCGCTGGTCCGCCGTCCGAGCCCGGAGATCGCCCGGTGCGAGCTCACCTTTATCGGCCGACGCCCGATCGATTTCGCGCGGCTGACCTTCCAGCACGCGCAATACTGCGCCGCGCTCGCGCGGCTCGGCGCGGACGTACGTTATCTCCCGGATCTTCCCAAGCATGCCGACGGGGTCTTCGTCGAGGATACTGCCGTCGTCCTCGACCGGCTCGCGATCCTCGCCCGCCCCGGAGCCGAGTCGCGGCGTCAAGAGTCCGAGAGCGTGGAGGCCGTCCTTCGCGGCCTCGGCAAGCGGATCGTCAAGATCCGCGGGCCGGGGACGCTCGACGGCGGCGACGTGCTGCGGGCCGGAAAGACGCTGTACGTCGGGCTTTCGACGCGGACCAATGCGGACGGCATCCGCCAGCTGACGGATGCCACCGTCGCGGACGGGTTCGCGGTCCGCGTCGTCCGGCTGACCGGCTGCCTCCACCTGAAGACCGCGGTCACGGCGCTCGGCGACGGGGCGGTCCTCGCCAACCCGCGCTGGGCGGATCTTGCCCCGTTCTCGGGCTACCGCGTCATCCCCGTCGCGCAGGGGGAGCCCTTTGCCGCGAACGCCTTGCGGCTGGGCACGGAGCTTTTGTATCCGACGGAGCACGCCCTTACCCTCGAGACCTTGCGGGCCGAGGGCTTTGCGCCGGTTTCGACGCCGATGTCGGAGTTGGCCAAGGCCGAGGCGGGGCTGACCTGCCTGAGCCTCCTGTTCGCGGCCGGGTAATCTATGGCTTCTGAGCCGTCGGCTTGATAGAATATCGTCGGTGCCGGCTGCCGAGACGGGATGGCGCAAGGAGAGATTGAGAAATGGGTAAGAAGCTGTTCGTGGGCGGCCTGCCGTACGAGATGAACGATGCTCAGTTGAAGGAGCTGTTCGGCGCCTGCGGGACCGTCGTGAGCGCGAAGGTGATCATCGACCGCGTCCTCAACAAGTCGAAGGGCTTCGGCTTCGTCGAGATGACGACCGACGAGCAGGCCCAGGCCGCGCTCCTGAAGTACAACAATTTCACGCTCGGCACGCGCCGCATCATGGTCAACGAGGCTCGCCCGATGGAGCCGCGCCCCGCGGGCGGCTTCGCCCCGCGCCCCAGCTTCGGCGGCCCCAAGCCCTCGGGCGGCGGCGGCGGCTTCGGCGACCGCAACCCCAATTTCGGCGCGGATAAGCCCGCCTTCGCGGACCGTAAGAACCGCTACGACAACAAGAAGAAGCCCCGCGGCGAGGGCTTCGAGAAGAAGGGCGGCAAGGGCGGCAAGAAGGGCGGCAAGGGCCACGACGACGAGAACGACGGCTGGTAGCGTCCCGGGCCTGGACGCCCGGGCTTTCGTCTTCCATACTAGAGCCGTGCGCCTCCTCCTGCCGGTACTCCTCTTGGCCGCCTGCGCCTCGGGCGAGCACGCCGACAACCTTTCGCGCTCGGTCTCCTTTCGCGCTCAAACCGTGGCCGTCGCCGCGACGCGGGGCTCGCGCGGCAAGGGCGTCGAGATATCCCGCGCCCTCGTTAAACGCCTCGAAGCCTTGGGCCTGACGGCGTCCTCGCTCGAGGAGTCCGACAGCGTCCTGGCGGGCTCGGCCTTGGGCCTCGAGGCCGCGACGAACCCGCGCCTGCTCGACGAAATCCGCCGCGCGACCGGCGCGGACGCGGTCGTGTTTCTGGCGCTCGATCCGTCCTGGCGCGCGCTGGAGATCTCCGCGCTCGACGCGCGCACGGGCGACGCCGTGCTGCGCTCGGTCGGTCACCCGCGCGGGGACGCCTTCGAATCCGCCGATGAGATCGCGGACGCCGCCTCGCGCGCGCTCGCGTCGCTGAGCGCCGAGCGCCGCGCGCCCAAGGTCAGCGGGCCCGACGACCTCCCGACGGACGAAATTCCTCTCCCCTGATTTCGTAAAATACCGTCGTGAGCGAGAACTCGTTCGGCCGGACGGTCTATCCGCTGGCGCTCGTGCTTTGGACCGGCGCGTTCGGCTGGCGCGTCTGCGCCATCTCGCGAGACGCGTCGGCGCTGAGCCGCGACGCGGGCCGCCTGGACGACGAGTCGCGGGCGCTCGACGACGGCGCCCGGCGCCTGCGGGCGCTCGTGCGGGATTCCGGCGAGCGCGCCGTCGACGCGCGCTTCCTCCAGGACATCCCGAACATTCTTCCCGAGGACAAGGGGTATCTGCGAACGCAGAAGGCCATCGAGGGGGAGGTCGCCCTCCTGCGCGCGAAGGTGGCCAAGCGCCTGAAGGGGACGCTCCATCTCGTCATCGACGCGAAGGCCAACAAGCTCTACGTGAAGACCGGTCCCAAGCTCCTCTGGCAGGCGGACGTCTCCGTCGGCCGGGGCGGCGTGCTCAAGGACGCCAAGAGCGGGCGCAAGTGGGAGTTCGTGACGCCGCGCGGCGAGTTCCGCGTGATCGGCAAGTCGATCAACCCGCAGTGGCGCAAGCCGGACTGGGCCTACGTCGAGTCCGGCGAGCCGGTTCCGCCTCCCGGCGACCCCTCGCGCATGGTGTCCGGCGAGCTCGGCGCG
>JAHFCD010000154.1 GCA_023249695.1 Elusimicrobiota bacterium | reverse complement strand
TTCTCCCAGCGCCGGAAGATGGCGGCGGGCGTGCTCTCCAAGGCGATCGGAAAGCCGCGCGCCGAAGTCGACGCGGCCTTCGCCGCCGCCGGGCTCGACGTCGCGGCGCGGCCCGAGGAGATCCCTTTCGACGCCTGGCGCGCGCTCGCCCGCGCCTTATGTCCCTGAGACGCTGGGCCTGGGCGGGCGTCGCGTGCGCCCTGCTCGCCGCGGCCGGCCTTCGCGCCGGCCTCGTCGTCCACCGCTACTACGACACCGACGAGCTCGAGCACCTGCACGCGTCCCTGCTCGTCGCGCGCGGAAACCTTCCGTTCCGCGATTTTTTCGAGCATCATGGCCCGCTGTTTTGGGCGGCACTGGCGCCGGTCGTGGACGCCCCGCACGATCCCGTGAGCAAGGCGCTGGCGGGGCGAATGGTCCTCACCCTGTTCTGGCTCGCCGTGCTGCTGCTGGTCGCGTTCCCGCGGCGCGGGGCGGATTCGCTCGAGGGCCCGCTCGCCGCCGCGTGGCTCGCGGCCTTCGCGGCCTTCGCGCAGAAATCCCTCGAGATACGCCCCGACGTGCCCGGCATGTTTTTCGTCGTCACGGCCGCCTTCGTCATCGCCCGCCCCAGCCGCGCCGCGGGTCCCGCCGCCGGCGCATTGCTCGCGCTCGCCCTGTGGTGCACGCCAAAGGCGGTGTTTCCCGCCGCGGGCATGATCCTGGCCGCCGCGTGGAAGCGCTTGGAAAAACGCGGCCCGAACGAGGCCGGGCGGTTCCTCGCCGAGGCGGCGCTCGGCGCGGGCGCCGTCGCCGCCGCGGGCTGCGCCTACTTCGCGGCGCGCGGGGGGCTCGGCCGCCTGTGGTCCTACTACTTCCTCTATAACGCGGGCTTTCCCGGCGCGCGCGTCTCTTGGAGCGCGACCCTCAAGCCGTCCCTGCTGACTGATCCGCTCGCGTGGGTCGCCGGGCTGTGGGGGCTGCGGCGCTGGCGCGAGCGCCCCGAGGCGGCCGGCGCCTTGGCCGCCTCCTTGGCGGGCCTCGCCGTGACTCCTTCGGCCTATTCCCAGCACCTGCTGTTCGTGGCGCCTTTTCTCGCCGGCTTCGCGTCGGCCGAAATCCTGCGCTGGGTGCGCGCGGCGCCGGCGCGCGGCAAGGGCCTGTTCTCCCGCCGCGGGCGCGGCCTCATGGCGGCCGCCGCGCTCGGCCTCTCCTTCGCCGTTCCCGCGGCGGAGGCCGTCCGACTCATCCGCTACGGCAACGCGCTCCAGCGCGAACGGTGGCGCTGCGCGACGGCGCTCCTGCCCAACGCCGCGCCGGTGTGGGACTCCTGGAGCGGCGACTCGTTTCACCGCCCGCACGCCGCGTTCCTCTGGTTCGTGCCCGAGGACAGCCAGGCGTATTACGAGCCGGCGTTCCTGGAGGCCCAATTCGTGGAGGCCTTGTCCGCGCCGCGCACGCGCGGGGCGATCCGCTGCGAGTCGTGCCTCGAGCGCCTGCCGCGGGGCGTCGCCATGGCGTTCGACCGCTATTTCGAGCCCTCGGGCTGCGGGAGATTATGGCTGAGAAAACCGGGAGCCTAGGCGGGAGCCCGACGCCGGCCGCCTCCGCCGCCGTCGTCGCGGCGGCGGTCTTCGCGGTGTTTTACCTTTTCTCGCCTCCCGCGCGATTTCTCCAGTGGGACGATTCGAAGAATCTGTTGGATCACACGCTGTGGCAAGGGTTGTCGTGGGCGCATTTAAAATGGATGTGGAGCACCCGCCACTACGGACCGTGGCAGCCGTTATCGTGGTGGTCATGGGCCGTCGATTATAAATTGTGGGGCTTAAACCCCGACGCCTTCCGGCGCACCAACGTCGCGCTTCACAGCCTCACCGCCGGCCTTTTCTTGTTAGCGTGCCGTCGATTGCTCCCGCGCGGGTCCTCCAATCTGTTCGGCGCCGCAGGCGCCGCGTTATTCTTCGCCGTTCATCCGTTGAGGGTGGAGTCGGTCGTCTGGATCACGGAACGCCGCGACGTCCTCTCGGGGTTCTTCGCCGTCCTCTCGATCTTGGCCTGGCTTTACGATCGGCGCGTCGCCTCGACGATCGCCTTCGCGGGCGCCGCGCTCTCGAAGGGAACCGCCGTCGCCGTCGTTCCGTTTCTCTTCATCATCGACACCGTCGTATCGCGCCGGGATGCCCGGAGGTCCGTCGTGAGCCTGCTTCCGCACGCCGTTATCGGCCTTTTCGCGGCGTGCAAAAATTTGGGGGGCTTCCAAACGGGGGAACTGCAGGGCCTGAGCCTGGCACTCGGAGATCGACTGCTCGTCGCGGGGGCGGGCGCGTGGTTTTACCTGAGCAAGACGCTTCTGCCGGTCAATTTATCCCCGTATTACGCCTTGCCTTTGAACGGCAACGACATACGACTGGAATCGTGCCCGGGAGCATTATCGGCCCTGCTCGTTTCAGCGGCGTGTTTTCATCGCAAGGTCCGCGCCTGGGCGGCGCCGGCGTGGCTTGCGTATCTGGTCGCGTTGGCGCCGGTATCGGGGCTGCTGCAAAACGGACGCCAGTCGGCGGCGGACCGCTATTCCTACTTGTCGTGCATGCCCTTCGCCGTGTTGTACGGGATGGCCCTCGTTCGCCTGCATGCTCGCCGGCCGCGCGCGGCGGTCGGGATCCTTCTGGCCGCCGGGATTTTTTTCGCGGGAGCGACGATCGCGCAATCCTCGTATTGGCGCGACGACGTGTCCTTGTGGTATCGCGCGGTCGAGATGGCGCCGGACGCGTATCTCCCGAATTCCAACCTTTCGGTCGCGCTGCTCGTCGCCGGCGGCGGCGAAGCCGCGATCCCGTACCTGGAAGCCGCGATCCGTTTGGAGCCCCGCGACGCGGAGGCGCGCGTGAACCTCGCGGCGGTCCTCGCGGCGAAGGGCGAAGAGCCGGCGGCGATCCGTCTTTTCCAGGAAGCCGTGGAGCTCCGCCCGAGCGATCCTTCCTTCGCCTCGGCCCGCTTCAACCTCGGACTCCTGCTGCTGCGGCAAGGCCGTAAAAGCGACGGCCTCGCGCAGATGCGCGAGGCCGTGCGTTTAGAACCGTCGCTGGCGCGACGCCTACCTCATTAAGGCCGTACCTTCGCGAGCAGCCGGTCGGCCTCGTTCTGCAGGTCCTGCGCGCGTCCGTCCACGTCGCGGGAGTCCCGGTCCAGATCCATGCCCTCGAAGGTGAACCCCGCGCGCATGAAGTCGAAGTAGGCGAAGCGGGCGTCGAACAGCAGCCAGTTCGTCTCGCTCTTGAAGCGGCGCGCGGACTCGAGCAGGCGGGTGGCGGGGGAGACCAGGGCCTCGTCTTTCTCGGCCTGGGCGGACAGGCTGCGCAGGTCGTTGAGGCGCCACTGCGAGTCCCGCGTCAGCTGCGCCAGGTCCCGCGTGAAGCGCTGAACGTCCCAGCGCAGATTCGGATCCGAGGGCTGGCCGGGCTGTCCGGGCCGGCTGGGCGCGGACCCCTGACGGCGCACGCGCGAGAGCAGAAAGCGCAGATCGCTCCGCAGCTGAGACGCGTCGCGCTCCGAGCGCTGGAGGTCCCAGGCCATGCTGTCGAGCCGGGGCCCGATGTTTCCGGACTTGGCTTTGACCTGATTCGCGCGGAGGGCCGCGACGGAGGCCTGGATGTTCGCGACGGAGAATTCGAACGAGGGAATCGCGGGCGACGCGGACGCGGAAACGGCGGAGAGCAGCAGCGCGGCGGTTAGGAATCGGACCATTGGACCTACCTCCTGACCGGGTCCTTGGACCCAGCAGGCCGATTCTAGCGCTCGGAATAGCTCGAAGTCAAGACGGCGCGCAAAGTGAAGTTGAACGCCGAGCCCACGCCGGGCAGGCTTTCCACCCAGATGCGGCCGCCGTGCGCGGTGACGAGGCCTTTGCAGATGGCCAGGCCGAGGCCGAGGCCCTTGCGCTTCTGCGTGTTGTCCGTCGTCTGGTAGAAGCGGTCGAAGAGCATCGGTAAGGCGTCAGCCGAGATCCCGGAGCCGGTGTCGATGACGCTGAAGCGCACGAACTCGCCGTCGCGCTGGGCGGTGCAGTCGATCGTGCCGCCGTCGGGGGTGAACTTGAAGGCGTTGCTCAGGAGGTTGCCGAGGACCTGGAGCACGCGGCGCGTGTCGGCGCTGACGAGCAAGGTGTCGCCGACGGGGCTGCGCCAGCGCAGGCGGATGCCGCGGCGCGCGGCCTCGAGCTCCACGGATTCGACGGCTTCCTGGAGCAAAGTCGCGCCCTCGATCGGATGGGTCTCGACGCTGAAGCCGTCGGACTCGAGCCGCACCGCTTCCTGCAGATGGTCCACGAGGCCGATCAGGCGATCGGCGTTGGCCAGCACCGCCTTCAGGGCTTTTTGGATCTCCGCGGGGCTGACCTTTTCCTTGGTCAGGTAGGACGCGTAGCCGTGAATGACGGAAAGGGGGTTCTTGAGCTCATGCGCCACGTCCTGCATCATGCGCGTCTTGGCGTCGAGGCGGTCTTTGAGCTCGGCGAGGCGTTCGTGGGCGCTCATAAGGTAAGTAAGTTCATTGTAGCACGGTTTCATCGCTTTTTTGTACGATGAAACCATGATAGATACCTCTCAGTTTCGCAACGGCCTCGTCTTCGAAGACGAGGGTCAGATCCTCCAGATCATCTCCTTCCAGCATCACCGGAAATCCCAGTCCGCGGCCGTGTACCGGACGACTTTGCGCAACCTCGCCAACAACGCCGTCATGGAGCGCTCCTACGCCTCCGGCACGAAGTTCCGCGACGTCCCCGTCACCAAGCGCGAGAAGACCTACAGCTACGACGAAGGGTCCAGCGCCGTGTTCATGGACAACGAGACCTACGAGCAGATCCACTACCCGAAGGAGCTCCTCGGCGACCAGGTGAAGTTCCTCCGCGAGAACATGGAGGTCCTCGCCGTCTACGTCGACGACAAGCTCACCGGCATCGAGCTCCCCGCCAACGTGGTCCTCACCGTGGTCTCCACCGTCCCCGGCGTGAAGGGCGACTCCGTCTCCAACATGGTCAAGCCCTGCACGCTCGACACCGGCCTCGAAATCAATGTTCCCTTGTTCGTGAAGGAAGGCGACAAAATCCGCGTGGACACCCGCAATTCCTCCTACGTCGAGCGCGTAAAAGAGTAGAACTCGGTGTCAGGCCAGTGAATTCGTTGAATTCGTCCGGCCCTGACATCGAGAATTCAACGAATTCGCTGGCCTGACACCAACAATCATGATCAAAGGCGTCATCTTCGACATCGATAACACGTTGACCGACTTCATGAAAATGAAGCGGACGGCGGTCGACGCCGCCGTCGAGGGGATGATGGACGCCGGCCTGCCGGGCGCGAAGGACGCATTGGTCAAGGAGTTCTTCGACCATTACTGGAAAGAGGGCATCGAGGATCAGAAGATCTTCAACAAGATCCTCATGGCCAAGCTCGGGCACATCGACTATAAGATCCTGGCCAGCGGCATCCTGGCGTACCGGCGCTCGAAGAACGGGACGATGACCTTGTACCCGCGCGTCAACCAGACCTTGATCGAGCTGATGAAGATGGGCATCAAGCTCACCGTGATCTCCGACGCGCCGAAGATGGAGGTGTGGCTGCGCATCGTCAGCCTGGGCCTGCACCACTATTTCGACGAGATCATCACCTCCGAGGACTTCGGCGTCAAGAAGCCCGACCCGAAGCCCTTCCGCAAGGCGCTCGAGGTGCTCGGCACGCGCGGCGACGAGACCTTGATGGTCGGCGACTGGCCCGACCGCGACGTCAAGGGCGCCAAGGCCGCCGGCATCCGCCCCGTGTGGGCCAAGTACGGCGACACGTTCGACACCAAGGAGTCGGGCGCGGAGTTCGACGTCAACGACATCTATGAGGTCGTCGGCATCATTAAAAAGGAGAACGGCGTTGCGGCTTAGCCGTCTGCTTGTTCCGTTTTTCCTCGTCGCGTTCGCGGTTTCCGCGCGCGCCCTCGAGACGGAGACGATCGGAAACGCCGCTCTCGGTCCCGCCTCCGGCCTGCCGCCCGGCCAGACTTTGCGCGTGACCTCGGGGCAGGCGCTGGTGCGCTTGTCGTCCGGGACGACGCCGGCCCAGCTCGACGCCGGCCTCCTCGCGGTCGCCGCGACGCGAGGCGTGGATCTCGGCGGCGGCTGGCACCTGATCGAGCTCGCGCCGGGAATGACCGTGGCGTCC
>JAHFCD010000153.1:5205-6227 GCA_023249695.1 Elusimicrobiota bacterium | reverse complement strand
GGGCGCCTCGCGCCCGGCCTAGTCTCCCAGCAAGCTCAGGTACAGATGCGGCTCGGAGACGGCCTTCTTCGCCATCTTCAGAACGCGGGAGAGCGCGTGCTTCGTGTTCGGCTGGGCGTTCGCCGACAGGCGCTCGAGCTCCGGGATCACGACGGCGAGCTGCAGGCGGTTGAAGGCGGTCACGCCCTCGACGTCCACGTAGCGCAGCATCGGATAGTCCGCGTTGCCGTTGGGGATCGCGGCGGCCAGTATGCCGCCGTCGTCGATGAACAGGTCCAGCTCCCCGCCGAATTCATCCTCCAAGTAAGCGTCGAGTCCCATGCTACCTCCCCGGATACATCGTCACGACCTCGCCGTCGGGCTCCGCGATGACGACGTAGGTCTTCACCGGCCGGCCCGAGCGCCCGTCGGCGCCGACGACCGCGCCCGCGTCCGTCACGCGCTTGTCGCGGCCGTTCTTCTCGCGGCGCGGCTTGGATTTCTCCGCCGCCTTCAGGAGCTTGAGCAGGTCGGTGCCGGCGACAAACACGCTTTTACCCCGGTTGCGCGAGCCCTCGGGGAAGTGCCCTTCGCGCACGTGCTTTTCCGCGCGGGCCGACAGGCGCAGAATCGCCGCGGCTTCCTTCGAGGCCGGCGCCGCGGCCGCGCAGGGAAGGGCCAGGAGGAACGCGAGCGCGATTCGGAGCATGGGCGATTATATAAGATGCCCCATGAAGAAGCTCATGCCCGTCTTGGCGCTGTGGCTCGCCGCCTGCGCCCCGCTGATCAACGACATCACGACGACGCCCGACGCCCCGCCGGCGTTCCGGCGCGCGGCCCTGCTCCCCGAAAACCGCGGCCGCGACATGACCTACTCGATCGACAACATCGCCCGCCAGCGCAAGGCCTACCCCGACCTCAAGCCGCTCGGCCGCAACGACGCGCCCGAAAGCGCCTACGAGGCCGCGCTCGCCGCCGCCCGGCGCATGCCGCGCTGGGACATCACCGCGGTCGACGCCGCCGCGCGCGTGATCGAGGCCGTC
>JAHFCD010000153.1:0-5195 GCA_023249695.1 Elusimicrobiota bacterium | reverse complement strand
GCGCTTCAAGGACGACGTCGTCATCGAGGTTCGGCCGAACGGTTCCGGCTCCGCCGTGCACATGCGCTCGAAATCGCGCCTGGGCAAGGGCGACCTCGGCGCCAACGCGGCCCGCATCCGCGCCTACTTCGAAGCGCTGGGCCGTTAGCGCAGCGCGAACGCCAGGAAGCGCTCGACCGCGTAGGTCGAGAGCTGGCCGCACGGGCCGTTGAAGTTGTAGTCGCAGCCGTGCGTCGCCCAGGGCATGTTCAGGAAGTAATGCGTCACGCGCGCGGCCTTCAGCTTGTCGGACAGGCGATACTCGTGCAGGGGCCAGACCATCTCGTCGCGCCCGCCGTGGATCATCAAGATCGGCGGCGAACCCTTCCCGGCGCGCAGCAGCGGCGAGGCGAGCGCGTAGCGCTCCGGCTGCTCGGCGGGCGAGCCGCCTAGGTATTGGATCAGCAGGCGGCGCGAGTCGATCATGCGCTTGGGCCCGGGCACGCGCCAGGCGAGGAACATATCGTTGGGCCCGTAAAAATTGATCACGCCCTTGATCCCCGGAAGCGGGTCGGGATCGTGCGCGGCGGACAGCGCGATCTGGCCGCCGGCGGAGCGGCCGAGCAGGACGACGCGGCTCGCGTCGAGCGAGAGGTCCGCGGCGTTGCGGCGCAGATACGCGAGCGCGTCGCGCACATCCTCGACAGGGCCGGGGAAGGTCGAGCGCGGGGCGAGGCCGTAGTCCACGGAGGCGACCGCGTAGCCGCGGGCGGCGAGGTAGCGGGAGAGGGGGTCGAGCTCGAGACGGGAGCCGCTTTGCCAGGAGCCGCCGTGGACGACGAGGACGAGGGGCGACGGCTTGAGCGGTGATACGGGGCGGTAGAGCTCGAGCGAGAGGACCTCGCCGCAGGAAAGGGCGTATTGCTCGGTGGTTTGACGGATTGGGCTTAACGGTACGCCGACTAAAAGATTTATCAACGACAACGGCTTGGAGATCTCCTTCGACGGACCGAAGACGGCCTCCATGTTTTGCGGCAGGACCGAAGCGACGTCGCGGGAACGGATGAGCGGGGTCATGAATAAAAATGCGGCGGCCATACCCAGCACGACCGCGACTCGTCCGCCTTTCGTCTCGGACCAGCCGGGCGCAAAAGGCAATAAAGCCAAAACGGCCAAGACGTGGCCCCATTCGGTCGCGACGATCGACACCATCCACAGGTGATACTCGGGCGCGCGGAAGACGGCCAGCAAAGATAGGAGCAGGAACGCGACGGCATAGACGACGCGCGCGCGGCCGTTGCGGACGGGCTTCATCGCCAGGCCCCCTGGAGCGCCTTGAAGCCGATCTCGTAGGTCAGCGGGGCGACGCCGAGCGCGGCGGCGAGCCGCGAGGAGTCGAGAGAGCTGTCGCGCGGGCGCGGGGAGGCGAAGCGCGCGTCCACGGCCCGGCCAGGACGCACGAGCCTCTCGTCGAAGCCCATCACGCGGGCGAAGGCCACCGCGGTCTCGAAGCGCGTCGCGCGCTCGGCCCCGCCCCAGTGGAAGACGCCCGCGAGGTCGGGGTCGGCCAGGAGCTTGGCGATCACCTCGGGCAGCTGGTCGGCGGCCGTCGAGGTCCGCCACTGATCGGTGAATCCCGTCACCGGCTCGCCCGCCGCCAGCCTGGCGCGCAGGGCGTCGACGAAGCCGGGGCGTCCGCCCAGCGGCCGGCCGTAGGCGGTCGAGATCCGAAGCACCGCGGCGCCGGGAGCGCGCGCGAGCGCCGCCTCCTCGCTGTCGAGCTTGCCGCGCGCGTAGACCCCGAGCGGGCGGGGAGCGTCGTCCTCGGAGTACCAGCCGCGCTCCCCGTCGAACACGAGGTCGGTCGAGAAATGGACGAGGCGGGCCCCGGAAGCGCCGCACAGCAGGCTCAAGGTCTTCACCGCGTCCACGTTCACGCGCTTGGCCCGGTCGGGGTCCTGCTCGCAGGAATCGGGGTCGGAGTCGGCGCCGGCGTGGATGACGACCTTCGGGGCGGCGGCATCGAAGGAGCGGCGAATCGAGTCGGGATCGGCCAAATCGAGGTCCAAGGCCCCCTCCCCGGCGGCCGTCCGGGAGGCCCGAAACACCCGCCAGGAGGCCCCCAAGGCGGGGGCGAGGCGCCGTCCGATAGACCCGGTGGCGCCGGTCAGAAGGAGGGCGGGGAGCGTTTTTGTCACCTAGGTCCTTGGGCCCAGACCGGTGCGGGTAGTATGCCTCAGGTCAGGTCGAGCCGGGACGACTATACTGGTTTTATGGTCAATCGAATAGGTCTCGCGGCGGTCCTCCTGGCTCTGGCGGCCCCCTCCTGGGCCCAAAACGCCGCCCTCGATCAGGCTCGCGGAGCCGGCCGGAATCTCGGAACCTACGACAACGGCTGCACCGGCGGCTCGTGCGGCGTCGTCGAACCCCCTTGCGAAGGCGCCGCCTGCCGCATCAACAGCGCGTCCGCCGGCGCCCTCAAGACGGGCGGCCTCGTCGTGGCCAAGGACGCCCCGCGCCCGTCCATGAAGGCCGTCGTTCCGGCCCCGGAGATGACCCCCGACGAAAAAGGCGCCAAGGACAAGCCCGGCTTCTTCAAAAAGATTTTCAGCGGCAAAGGCCTGATGTACGGTCTCGGCGGCGCGGCGGCCGGAGCCGGAATCGGCTGGCTGATCGGCGGCCCGATCGGCGCCGTCATCGGCGGCCTGCTGGGCGCCATCGGCGGGTTCTTCCTGTCGAAGATGCTCGCGAAGTAGCCTCACCCGATATCACGCAGGAAGGCCGGCCCAGATGGGCCGGCCTTCCTAGTTTTGAACGGTCTTGAATAAACGCCGCAATGGAGTTAGACTAGAACCATGGAACGCCCCCTCCGGACCTGGCTGCGCCTGGCTTTGCTCGCCACCCCGATCGCGTTCGCGCTCGCCTGCGGCGGCGGCGGCGATCCCCAGCCGCCTTACGACCCCAACCTGACGGGCCCCTGCCAGAATCAGAACCAGCGCTGCAGCTCGAGCGGGGATTGCTGCGGCGTGCTGACCTGCAACGCCAACAAGGTCTGCACCGGCGGCGGCTGCCAGAGCTCCGGCACCTCCTGCACCAGCTCGTCCCAGTGCTGCGGCACTTTGACCTGCTCGGGCGGGGTCTGCACCGGCGCGACCGGCTGCAACGGCCAGGGCGCCTCGTGCACGAGCTCCGGCCAATGCTGCGGCACCTTGTCCTGCACCGCCGGCGTGTGCGGCGGCGGCTCGAGCTGCTCCGGCCAGGGCGCGAGCTGCGGCGGCTCGTCCCAGTGCTGCGGCACCTTGACCTGCCACAGCGGCTACTGCCAATAGATTTTGTAGGATTGCCCCATGGCTAAAGCGACCAAGGCGCCCGTCAAGTCCGGCATCACGAAGGAGCTGTTTCCCAGCGGCAAGGTCTCCGCGGAAGTTCCTTACAAGAAGGGCGTGCGCGAGGGCGCGGGCAAGATGTTCTACGAGTCCGGCGAGCTCTACGCCAAGGAAAGCTACAAGGCCGACAAGCTCAACGGCCTCACGGTCACCTACTACGTGTCGGGCAAGGTCCAGGCCGAGCTCAGCTACAAAGACGGCCTCCTCGACGGCCTCTGCAAGGAGTTCTACCTGAGCGGCAAGCTCGAGTCCGAGACGACCTACAAGGCCGGCAAGAAGGACGGCCCCGCCAAGATCTTCACCGAGGCCGGCGCCGTCGAGAAGACGCTCAACTACAAGGACGACAAGCTCGCCCCCTAGCGTCCGCGTTCCCCGGCGTTTCCAACGTTGGAAGCACTCATGATAGCCCGGGCGCCCTGCGGCTGAACGCGCCCTTCCCCCTTAATCTCATTCGTTTTTCATTCTCACGACGAGGGTTTTGATATTTTTAAATGTCAAAACCCCGGAGGGGGAAATGGGAACCAAAAAAACATCGGTGCTGGAACGGATTATTCCCCGCCTTGACGGAAACCGCTTGCCGGGGTATGCTTCGAGGGCCGAACGCCCAGGAGCCCCATGAAACCCCTCGCCCTCCTCCTCCTCTCTCTCGCCGTCCCCGCCGCCGCCCAGGACACCGCGGCCCTCGCCCCGAAGCAGGACAAGAAGGGCTTCTACCGCGGCGTGCGGGAATCCCGCGAGAGCGGCGTGATCCGGCGCACGAGCTTTCCCGTCGACTACACCCTCGACGGCAAGGCCAAGTACCTGTACTGCATGATCCCGCCCGCCGCGGACTGGGCGCTCGATTCGCAGGAAGAGCACGTCGAGGAGCAATACCTCCGCCTCGTCGCCGCCGCGCTGCACCTCGACCAGATCTCGCTTCACGACAAGGACGAGGGCACCGCCCAGGACGACGGCCGCCTCAGCGACAACCCCGCGGAGCGCTTCGCCGAGCCGAGCACCGGCGTGATCGGCTTCTGCGGGACCTTGCGCTCCCCGACACCGCGCGCCGATCCCGCCCGCATCGACGCGGCCTGGCGGGGCAATTGCCGGTACTCGGTGGAAGCCCCGCAGATCGGCCGCTACGCGTGCACGGAGTTCACCGGCGGCAAGGTCTTTCAGCCCATGCTCGTCGTCGTGCAGACGCTCAAGGCCCTGGCCAAATCGCCTCACATCAAGACCGCGAAGCGAGCCTTGGACCTCATGGAGGAGATCAAGGGCCGCGATAAGTTCTTCGCCAAGACGGTCAGCGAGGTCCTGCTCGACCCCAAGACCCCGCTCGAGGCGCGCGAGCGCGCCGCCGAGGTCCTGGCCAGCGTCCACACCCACGACCTTTCCGGGATCACCCTCGCCACGATCTGGGGCAACCCGTCGAATCCCGAGAGCCTGCGCCGGGCGGCGCTGCGCGGCTATTCTTTGGTCATGAGCTTCGGCGACCCGCGCACGGCCGGCAGCGACCCGGGCGCGAAGGGCCAGATCCGCGACCGCCTGAGCCGGTACCTTCCCTCGCTGGCGGCCGTCATCCAAGCCGAAACCAAGGACGGCAAGGATGGGAAGGGCGGCAAGGATACGCTCACCCCCCTCGGCGAGGATGCGAAATGCGTCGCGCAGCAGTACTCCGTGCGCTGGCTGTGCTACGTCAACCGCAACGGGCCGAAGTGGTACGACGAGCTCAAGAAGGACGAGGCCAAGGGGCTCGACGCCTGCGCCTCGGACGGCAAGCTCAAGCGCTGAGAGCCGCGCCCCAGCGATGCGGGACCTGCGCGCCTTCGCCCCGACCTTGTGCCGGCTGAT
>JAHFCD010000152.1 GCA_023249695.1 Elusimicrobiota bacterium | reverse complement strand
AACAGCGTCCTGAAGGGGCTTTTCCGCCGCCTGACCGCCGGCAGTCGGGTGCGCTTCGTCGAGGAGCAGGGCGAGAAAGGCCCGCAGGCGAGGGCGGTCTCCATCGTCGCGATCGCCCCGCGTCCGGAAAAGCGGAAGCGGCGCGGGGGGGCCGTCAGTCTCCCTTGAAGAGCGCGAGGAACCGGTCTTCGTATTGACGGAACGCCCCGAGACGATCGAGCTCGCTCTTCAGGGCAAAGGCCTTGGCCCGATCCTGGGCCGCCGCGGCGAACAGCTCCTCGATGCGGCCGGCGTCCTCCCCGGGCAAGTTCTCGGGCTTCTCCGCGGCCGGCGGAGGGGAAGCCTCTTCGTCCTCCGGCTCGAGCGCCTGGGCGCCGCCGAGGGCTTTCAGCGCCTGTTGATACGCCGACGACAGCTCTTCCTGCATTTGACGCCCGTAATTCTCGAGCTCCTCCAGGTCGAGCGTCATCCCGGCCATCGCGGTGAACGCCCGCAGCACCGCGGCCGCCGCGGAGGGATAAGGAAGCTGGTAGGCCACCCCCGGCATCTCGCCGAGAAGACCCACGCCGGGGAGACCTTGCTCGGCCGCGGCCGCCAGCAGGACGCCGTTGAGGCCCGAGATGCGCCCGCTGCTCACCACCTCCACGCCCTGGCGGCGCAGGTCGCGCAGCCCGTTTTGGTCGGTCGCCACGCCGTGCACGCGGGAGAGGGTCGAGGGCTTCATGTCGGAGACCCAGCCGGCGAAGCAGAAGACCCGCGTGACGCCCAGATCGCGCGCCGCGGTGATCAGCTTCTGGGACAACGCGAACTTGCCAGTCGGGGGCTGCGCCTCGCCGAGAAAAACCACGATGTCCCGGTTCGGCGCCGCGTTCTCGGCGAGGAAGAGGCGGCTGCGCGGCAGCCTCGCGGCGTGGAGGAGGCCTTCCTCCACCTCGGCTTCCTCCACCTCGAAGAGCTCGCGCGCGTCGAACTCGTCGATCTGCCTGACCTTCAGTTTCGACAGGAGGTAGACGACCGCCGTGACGGCGACGGTGCCCATGCCGGGCCACGCGGTCACGAGCCAGCGCTCCTTGCCCGTCACCTTCTTGTTTCCGTTGGCGGTCAGCATGCCTTCCGCGGGCGCAACGATTAGGCCGCGTCGCCGCGGGGCGAAAAAATGTCACGCCGCCGCCGTGGGCAAACGCGCTCGTCTTCGCTAAGCTGGATGACATGTTGCGACGGATTTGGAGGAGGACCCATGCTCAAACTCTCGACCGACGTCGCCGCTCCCGCCGTCCTGAGCGCTCTGGACGCGATCTACGAGCGGCGGTCCGTGCGGTCCTATCTGCCGAAGACGGTGGACCGGCGGCTCATCGGGAATTTGCTCGATGCGGCCGTTCAGGCTCCGACGGCCGTCAATGAAAGCCCGTGGGCGTTCGCCGTCGTGCAGGATCGCAAGGCCTTGAAGCGCCTGTCCGACAAGGCGCTGCAGCTGCTCCAGCCGGGCGCCGGCGCCCGCAGCTTCGCGCTCCCCGACAACGTGTTCTACGACGCCGGCACCTTGATCGTGATCTACGGCAAGCCGCTGGGGCCGTTCGTCGCGGCGGACTGCTGGCTCGCGGCGGAGAACCTGATGCTGGCCGCCCGCGCGGTGGGGCTGGGCACCTGCGTCATCGGCCTGGCGACGGCGGCGCTCAATACGCCCGAATGGAAGGCCGAGCTGAAGGCCTCGTCCGACCTGACCGCGTACGTGCCCATCATCGTCGGCGTGCCGTCGGGGCAGGAGCCGCCCGCGCGACGCCGGCCGCCGGAGGTGCTCGCGTGGAAAGCGGGGCTGTCCGTCTAGACCGCGCCGCGACGGACCGCTTCGGGCGCCTCGCGCGAGCGCGCCTGGGCCGAGGGTTGATCGGCCTGTTCCTGAGGCAGGCGTGGGCCGAGTGCGCCGTTTCCCTCGGGAGCCGGTTTCATTTCCGCGAGCGGAAGAACACGCGCGCCGTCCGCGCCTATTGCGCGATGACCGTGGCGGAATTCGAGGGCGTCAACGCGCGCCAGCGGTGGGCGAACTGGCGGACCATCCCCCGGAATCTTCACGGCCGCCTGCCCGAACGGCCCTGTCGGGCGGTGGACTTGTGCTCCGGCGTCGGAGACTCGACCGAGGTTCTGGCCTGCTATCTTCCCGAGGGCTCGGAGATACTGGGGCTCGAATTCAATCCCGAGTTCGTGCGGACGGCCCGGCGCCGGACGTACCGCGACGCCGCGGGCGCGCCGGTCAAAACCCGGTTCCGCGCCCAGTCCGTGCTCGAGACGTTCCGCGACGCCTCGGGCGGCCGCCTACCCGACGCGAGCGTGGACCTCGTCAACTGCTGCGGCGCCGCGGCGATCAATTTCGACGAGCGCGAGCTCGACGCGCTGGCCGCGGAGATTTCCCGCGTGCTGAGGACGGGGGGGCTCGCCGCCATCGACGCGCCGGCGCATTGCGCCGGCAAGGAGCTCATGATCCGCCGCTTCGGCCGGCACCATTTCGAGGCCCTGGGATGCGCCCAAAGCTGCTTCCTTGATCGGTTTTCTCAGGTCATCTTTCGGCGAGACGGACGGCGCCGCTGAGCGATACCGGCCGGGGCTCGGCGGCCGCGTTCCCGGGCTTGAGCTCGAAGACCCCGGGGCATGCTTCGCCGCAGCGCCCGCAGCGGCCGCCCGCGGAAAGCTCCCATGAGGCTATCCGGTATTCGTCGCGGACGATCAGCGCGCCGCCGCAGCGGGCGCAGAAGGTGGTGCTGCCCTCCTCGTCGCGGACGTTGCCGGTGTAGACGTGGCGCAGGCCGCTGAGCAAGGCGATGTCCCGCGCCCGGTTCAGGGTCTCGGCCGGCGTCCGCTTCAGATGGACCATCTGCCAATCGGGATGAAAGGCCGTGAAGTGCCAGGGAACGTCGGGGCCGAGGCGGTCGAACGCCCAGCGCGACATCGCGGCGATCTCCTCGTCCCCGTCGTTTTGCCCGGGGATCAGCAAGGTCGTGACCTCCAGCCAGACGTCGGTTCGGCGCTTGAGGTAGAGCAAAGTGTCGAGGACCGGCTGAAGCCGGCCGCCGCACACGCGGGCGTAGAAACGGTCCGAGAACGCCTTCAGGTCGACGTTGGCGGCGTCCAGGTGCCGGAAGAGCTGTCGCCGCGGCGCGTCGTTGATGAATCCGCCGGTCACGGCCACGGATTTCACGCCGAGGCGGCGGCATTCCTGGGCCGTGTCGGCGGCGTATTCCATGAAGATCACGGGGTCGTTGTAGGTGAAGGCCACGCTGCGGCAGCCCAAGGCCTTCGCCGCCTCGGCGACGGCGGTGGGCGGCGCCGCCTCGGTGAGCGTCTCGTCTCGGCGTGACTTGCTGATCTCCCAGTTCTGGCAGAAGCGGCAGGCGAGGTTGCAGCCGGCCGTGCCGAAGGACAGGACGGAGGTCCCGGGGAGGAAATGATTCAGGGGCTTTTTCTCGATCGGGTCCACGCAGAAGCCGCTCGAGCGTCCGTAGGCGGTCAGCACGACGCGGCCGCCTTCGTTGGCGCGCACGGCGCACAGCCCGCGCTGGCCCTCGCGCAGGCGGCAGTAATGCGGGCACACGTCGCACTGGACGCGGCCGTCCTCGAGGCGGGTCCAGAAGACGGTCGCGGCGCCTTCCGGCGCGCTCAATCGCCGCCCCCGACGTCGACGAGCTCGGGCATCGGCTCGATCCGCGCCGCGGCCAGGCGCGCCTGAAGCCAGTCGCAGACGACGGCCCTCACGGCGGCGCGGTCGTTCTGAAACTCATGATCCTCGCCGGGGAACTCTCGCAGCTCCTTGGGACGGCCGGCCAGCGCCCACAGCTTTCGTCCGGCCGCGGGCGGCACGAGCCGGTCCTGAAGGCCTTGAAGGATGAGCAGCGGCGTCGGCGCGATGTTCCCGAGGTAGACCTCCGGATGGTCGTCGTGGGCGGTGCGCAGGTATTCCCGCCAGACCTCGTCGAAGCCGGGGCTGTTGACGATCTTGCCGTTGCGTCGCAGGTACTCGGCGTCGGCGGGCTCGTTCTCCCGGGGCAAGGCCGGCGCCATCACCGCCGCCGCCGCGACCGTCGTCTCGGACGCCAGCCGCAGGGCGACCCAGCCGCCGACGCTGTAGCCCAGCACCCCGACGCGGCGGGCATCCACGTGATGGTAGCTCGACAGCAGGCGCAGCGCCGCGCGGGCGTCGTCGAGCAGCCCCGTGAGGCTGAACCGGCCCGGGCTGCCCCAGCAGCCGCGGAAATGCGGGAGGAACACCGTCATCCCGCGGCGGCAGAGCTCGGCGGCGATGTCCTCGTTCTTCATGATGCCGGGGAACCCGTGCAGCATGAGCACCGCGGGAGCGGGGCCCGGGCTCGCGGGGCGGTAGAGCGCGCCGATCCGCCATTCGTGTCCGACGCGGAACTTGACCGCTCTGATGTCCATGATCGAGTGCGCCTCCCCGCCGCGCGAGCGCGGCACGCGTTCCCGGAATCGACGCAACGTTCCGGCTCGCGCGCGCGGAGGCCCGAGTGTTGCGTCCAAAACTGCAGCCGGGCGCGCGGAGGGGAGCATGTTCCTGGATCGCGAAGAGGCGGCGATTCGTCTGCTGCGGAAGCTCGCGGCCTATCGCGGATGCCGCGACGCGGTCGTCCTGGCGGTGCCGCGCGGCGGCCTGCCGATCGGCGGCGTGCTCGCGCGCGGTTTGAGCCTGACGCTGGACGTGATCCTGACCAAGAAGATCGGGCATCCCGCCAATCCCGAGTTCGCCATCGGCGCCGTAGGCCTGACGGACCAGACCGTCGACGAGGAGCTCGCGCGGCGCGAGGGGATTTCGGCGCGCTGGCTCTCCGAGGAGATCGCGCGCATCCGCGCCGGCCTGCGCGAGCGGTACCGGTTGTACCGCGGGGAACAATTGCCGCCGTCCTTCGCGGGCATGACCGTGATCCTGACCGACGACGGGGCCGCCACGGGGCGGACCTTGACGGTCGCCATCGATTTCCTCCGGCGCGAGGACGCGGCGAGGATCGTGGTCGCGCTGCCGGTCGCTCCGCCCGAGACCGTCGAGCTCCTCCGGAGCCGCGCCGACGAGGTGATCTGCCTCGAAACGCCGTCGAATTTCCTGGCGATCAGCCAAAGCTACGAGGACTTCTCCCCGGTCGCGGACGAGGCGGCCGTCTCGATCCTGAGGGGGGCGGCTCGAGCCGGTCCGACCTTGGGGGAACGAACATGATGAGCAAACTCTTGCCGGGCGCGTTGTTCCTGTTCACGGCGGCCTGCGTGGCTCAAGGCTTTTACCTCCATATGCGAAGGGCTCCGGCCGAATCGCCGGAGCAGGAGCTTCAGTCGCGCCTGGACCGGTGGACCGGCGAGATCGAGCGCTTGAAGCAGGGGCTGACGCCGGAGCAGCTCGGGGATCGGGAATCGCTCCTCGGGGAGGCTTTCGAGGAGTGGTTCCAGGCCCGCGTGGCGGCCTCGGGCGTGCGGACCGAGGTCCGCATCACCGACACGGAGGTCATCGCCACCTTCAAGATCCGCGGCTTCAAGGCCGAGTCCCTGAAAATCACGGTCAACGACGTTCTGATCCGCGCGTCCTACGACGCCACGACCTTCGTCGAAATGAAGAACGTCCACGGCGCCTATCGCGGCGAGTCGATCCGCCAGTTCCAAACGGTGATGCCCGTTCCCTGGAGCGCCGACGCGAGCAAGCATCGCGTGGTCCGCGAAAATGAGGGCTTCAAGATCATCTTCGAGCGGCGGGAGGATCCCACCCTAAAGTCTTGACGGGCGCCCCTCCGGAAAAGAGAGCACGGGAATGAGCGAGTGCCGCAGCACGCGCTCGACGGTGGACCCGAGCACGACGTCCGAGGAAAACGGGCGGCGATGCGCGGAAAGGACGAGCAGGCCGTAGCGGCCCGAGTTGGCCTCCCGGACGATGTGCTCTCGCGGATCGCCGACGCGCACCCGCAGGCTCCAGGCGGGGTCGACGCCGGTCCCGAGGAGGGTCTCGACGCGCCGCCACTGTCCGGGATCGGTGCTTTCGATCGACAGCCCGCTCGGCACGACGCGGAGCACGCGGAGCTCGGCGCCCAGGCCGCGCGCCAGGTCGCGGGCGCAGCGGAGCGCGCGCGTCGCGTACGGGCGGCCGTTCCACGGCGCCAGTATGCGGGCGACCTTCAGCGGGGCCTTGGACTCCCGCACCGTGAGGACCGGCACGCGCGAGCCGCGCACCACCGCTTCGGCGACCGAGCCCAACAGCGCGCGATCGAGCCCCTTGAGCCCGTGCGTTCCCAT
>JAHFCD010000151.1 GCA_023249695.1 Elusimicrobiota bacterium | reverse complement strand
AAGAAGGCGTCATCCTCGACGGCGATGACGGCGTTCTGAAGATCGACCGGGATCTTCGACAGGGGCAGCAGCGCGCGCTTCTCGATCGACAGCTCGGAGATCACCGTGCCCTTGGAGTCGTACACGCGCGTCGTCAGCGACGGCGTGTAGTCCTCGAGCGTGTGGATCGGGGGCATCCCCTCCAGCAGCTTGCGAAGGAAGACGGAGCCGGCGCCGACGGCGACGAACGCGAGGGCCGCGAAGAGGTAGAAACGGGTACGAGTCATGAAACCCGATTCTACCATTTCGTACACTCTGGGTAGGAATGAGCGATTACGACCTCGTCGTCATCGGAGGCGGCGTCACCGGCGCGGGCGTGGCCCGCGACGCGGCGCTGAGGGGGCTGAAGGTCGCGCTCATCGAGCGCGGCCAACCCGGCGGAGGCACGACGGCCGCGTCGACCCATCTGATCCACGGCGGCGTGCGCTACCTGCTCTACGACCGGCTCACCACCCATTCCTCGTGCTGGGACGCGGGCCACATCATGCGCACCGCGGGCGACCTGCTCACGCGCCTGCCGATCGTCTGGCCGGTCTATCGAGGACACGCGCGCGGCCTGGAGACCGTCGAGACCCTGTTCGAGCAGTACGATCTCTTCCAGCCGATGAAGTACGGACGGCCGCATCTCCGCCTGAGCGCCGAGGCGGCCTTGCGCGTCGTGCCGGGGCTCGCGCCCGAGGGCCTGCTCGGAGCGCTGGTCTTCGACGAGTGGTGGGTGGATTCGGAAGCGCTCGCCCGCCGCACGCTGGATTCGGCCCGCGCGGCGGGCGCGACGGTGCTGCTCGATTCGCCGGTGACCGCCATCCTCAAAGATGGTCCGCGGGTGACCGGCGTCAGCGCGGCCGGCCGCGACTTTCGCGGCGCCGTCACGGTCAACGCCGCCGGCCCGTGGATCGACAAGGTCTCCACGCTCGCCGGCGTGCGCATGCCCCTGCGCCTCATGAAGGGCACGCACCTCATCTATCACGACAAGGCGCTGACGCCGGTGGGGCTGTTGCTGGAGGCGGAGGACCGCTCCCGCTACGTGTTCGTCGTGCCGTCCCCCCTCGGCACCTGGGTCGGCCCGACGGACATGCCGGGTCCGCTCGACCCCGATCAGACCCGCACGACGGACGAGGAGATCGGCTACCTGACGCGGTCGGTGAAGCGCTACTTCGCGACCTGGCCCGAGCGTCACGACGCGACGATCGTCGGCTCGCGTCCGATCCTGGGCCAGCCCGGCGCGGAGAAGCTCCTGTCGCGGGATTTCGAGGTCTTCGATCACGAGGCGCGCGACGGGGTGGCGGGCTTTCTCACCATCGGCGGCGGCAAGATGTCGGACTACCGCGTGATGGCCGAGGCGGCGGTCGACGCGGCCTGCCGCAAGCTCGGAACGGGCGGCCCGTGCCGGACCCATCTGCTGACCTTGGACGGCAAGCCCGTCGGAGAGATCCCGGCCTGGCCGCAGCCTTCGACGGAGCTCAAGAAATTCCTGCGCACGAAGCCGCTGCTGCGCGAGCTCCACGCGCTGGCCTACCTCGGAGCGGGGATGGCCTCGCATCTGGCACGGCGCGCCGCGGGCCTGACCCCGATCGGCGACGAAGCCGAGTTCCGCCGCCGGTATCAGTAAACGCCGCGCTCCTGGTACCAGGGCACGCCGCGCAGCGAGGGCTTCAGGCAGTCCACGAAGATCACGATCCGGTCTTCGGTGAACACATAGCCCCAGTGGCCGGTGCCGCGCAGGCGAGAGCCGTCCACCTGGCCGTCGCGAAGGGTCTCGGGAGGATACACCTCGACCTTGTTCGATTCGCGTCCGCACACGGGAAGGTCGAGCGTGGGGATTTCAGCGAGATACTTCGGCACGAGCGTGTCGAGCTTCGCGGGAATTTTCTTTTCGGTCTGCGTGTAGTCGGACAGGCGCGCCTCGAGCTGGGCGAGGCTCGAGCGGACGCGGTCCTCCTTGACCCGGGACTCGTTGGCGCTCGTCTCCTTGTCGAACTCGGCCGCCGCCTCGTCCTTGCCGCCGAACATCCCGGCGCAGCCCGCCGTCAGGAGCACGGCGGCCGCCGTCAAAATAAGCTTCCTCACAGGTCACCTCGCAAGATCGTGCCGCCGCCGAGAACGGCGTCGCCATCGTAGATCACGGCCGCTTGGCCCGGCGCGGGCGCGCGCTGGGGCTCGTCGAAATAAATCGTCGCCGTAAGATTCGGTCCGATCTCGATCCGCGCCGCGGCCGGAGCGTGCCTGTGCCGAATTCGCACTTCGGCCCGCAAGGTTCCCCCATTCCGTTCGCCGTTCCAAGTCATGGCTCCCACGGAAATCACGCGCGTCTGAAGTTCGTCGACGCCGCCCACGATGACGGCGTTCGCGGCGGCGTCAATTCGAACCACGTAGCGCGGCTCCGGCCCCGAAAGCCCGAGCCCCGAGCGCTGCCCGATCGTATAGGCGGCGAGGCCGTTATGGCGCCCGAGCTCCCGGCCCTGGCGATCGCGAATCGGTCCGGCGGCCATGCCGGGACCGTCCGCGTCGGCGTGGGCGGCGACGAAGCCGCGCACGTCACGGTTGGGCACGAAGCACGTTTCCATGCTCTCGGGCTTGTCGGCGGTCTTGAGGCCGAGCTCGCGAGCCTTCGCGCGGACGGCGTCCTTGCTCAGGCCGCCGACGGGAAACTCGGCGCGCGACAGCGCCCTCGCGTCGAGCGAATACAGGAAATAGCTTTGATCCTTCCCCGGCTCGAGCGACTTGAGCAGGCGGCCGCTCTCGACGCGCGCGTAATGCCCGGTCGCGACGGCGTCGCAGCCCCAGGCCTCGGACAGGCCGAGCAGGTGGCCGAACTTGAGCGAGCGGTTGCACTCGACGCACGGATTGGGCGTCGTGCCGCCGAGGTAGGCGTCCAGATAAGGGCGGATGACCTTCGACGCGAAGATCTCGGCCATGTCCGAGACGTAATGCACGATCCCGAGGGCTTCGGCCACGCGCTTGGCGTCGTCGACGTCGGCGGGCGAGCCGCAGCAGCCGAAGCCGGTGTCGGCGCGGGCCAGGAGCTTCATCGTGACGCCGACGGCCTCGTCGCCCCGCTCATGGACGAGGGCGGCGGCGACGGAGGAATCCACGCCCCCGCTCATCGCGACGAGCACGCGCCGCCGGCTCACGCGGCCACCTTGGCGGCCGCGCGCAGCTTCTCGACGGCGGCGGGCAGGAGGGCCAGGAGGCGGTCGGCGTCGGCGTCCGTGCTGCCCCAGCCCACCGACACGCGGATCGACGCGGTCGCGAGTATCGACGAGATTCCCATGGCCGTAAGGACATGGGAGGGCGTCGAGGCGCCCGACGAGCAGGCGGGGCCGCTCGAGACGCAGACGCCCGACAGGTCGAGCGCGACGACGAGATGGTGCCCGTCGATGCCGTCGAAGCTGAGGTGCGCGGTGTTCGGCAGGCGGAGCTCGCCGTGCCCGTTGAGGCGCGCGCCCTTGATGCGCAGCGCGCCGGCCTCGATCTTCCCGCGCAGCGCGAGCGCGTGGGCGGCGGCCGACGACAGCTCGCGGCCGGCCAGCTCGCAGGCGAGGCCGAAGCCGACAATCGAGGCCACGTTCTCGGTCCCGCCGCGCCGGTTCTTCTCCTGATGGCCGGTGACGAGCGGCGACAGGCGCACGCCCCGCCGCACGTACAGCGCCCCGACGCCTTTGGGCGCGTTGACCTTGTGGCCGGAGATCGCGAGGAGGTCCACGCCGAGCGCCTTGGCGTCGATCGCCATCTTGCCGAGCGACTGCACGGCGTCCGTATGGACCAGGGCGCCCGCGGCGCGCGCGGCGGCGGCGATCTCGGCCACGGGCTGGAGGACGCCGGTCTCGTTATTGGCGTGCATGACGCTGACCACCGCCGCCGCGTCGTCGATCATCGCCTTCATTTCGCCGGCGTTCACGACGCCCGCGGCGTCGCAGCCCGCCTCGACGACGTCGAGGCCGCGGCGGCGCAGCTGGCCGGCCAGCAGGCGGATCGCGTCGTGCTCGATCTTCGTCGTGACGACCTTGCGGCGCCGGCCCTTCGTTTCGTCGTGGGCCTGCCACGCCCCGCCCGCGATCGCGAGCACGTCGGACTCGGAGCCGCCGGAGGTGAACACGACCTCGGACGCGTCGGCGGCGCCGATCAGGGCGGCGATCTGCTCGCGGGCGCGCTCGACGGCCGCGCGCGCGCGCTGTCCGAGGGAGTACACCGAGTTCGGATTTCCGTAGTGATCGCGCAGCCAGGGGAGCATCGCGTCGACGACCTCCGGGCGGACGGGGGTCGTCGCGTTGTGGTCGAGGTAGACGGTCGGACCGTGGTCGGAGTAGGCGCTCACTGTCCGAAGCCGAATCCCTTGAAGAGGTCGTCACCGCCCGCGGCCGCTTCGCCGGCGGGCTTGGCCTTCTCGACGGGCTTGGGAGCCTCGGCGCCGGGCAGCGCGGGCGCCTTCGCCGCGCCCTTCGCGGTCACGGCCGAGACGACGGTCTTGCGCACGCCTTCCGAGAAGATGATGCGGCCGTTCTTGCGGTCGTAGTAAAGGCGATACTGGCTCTGCTTGGTCTGCGGCTCGTAAGCCTTGCCGAGGTTGTCCCGCTCCTGCTCCCAGCCGGGGTTGTAGAGCATGCGGCCGCGAATATCCACCTTCTTGCCCAGGATGGGCAAGCTGAAGCGGATGCGGTAGAAGCCGTTCGTGTCGGAGACGCCGGGGTCGAAGGAGCTCGTCGCGAAGCCCGAGGGGCGAGCCTCGCCTTCCTCGAGGGTGTTCTCGCCGCTGGCGACCGCGCGGACGACGACGCCCTGCACCGGATTGTCCTGGTAATCGGTGATGACGCCCTGGATGTAGCCGTCCAGGAACTGAGTCTTCTTGGAGGTGGAGAAGAGAATGTACTCCGAGGTGCCGGTCAGCTTCTCGGTGATGGAGAGGTCCACGATGCGGCCCTCGGCGAAGTCCTCGACGACCACGTTCTTGTTCGAGGGTCCGCAGGCGCAGAACAGAAGCGCCAGGAGGCCGGCCGCGGCGGGGCGAAGGTCGCGCATGCCGTATTCTATCATTCCGCGCCCCCCTGCGCCGGCGGCGCCGCCGACGGAGATTCCGGGTTTTCCGTATTTCGGGATGCTTCCGCCGGTCCCCCGGAGGGCGTGACCGGCGCGACGGGCGGAAGCACCGCCGCGGCGTCGAGCACCTTGGACTCGGGCCCGGCGGCCTTGACGTCCTTCTTGATCGAGGAGCTCTTGACGAAGATCACGACGCGCCGGTTCTTGGCGCGGCCCTCCGGCGTGTCGTTGGTGGCCGTCGGCCGGTTTCCGCCGTAGCCGACGGCGCCGATGTTCGCGGCGGGCATCTTGTACTTCTCGATGAGCAGGCGCGCGACGCTGGTCGCGCGGGCCGTGGACAGCTCCCAGTTCGAGTCGAAATATTCATTGTGGATCTTCTGCCCGTCGGTGTGGCCCTCGACGAGGATCTCGTGATCGAGCGCGAGCTTCGCCAGCGCCGGCGTCAGCAGCGACAGCTTGCCGTCGATCTCGGGCGTCGGCTCGGCCGCGCCGACGCCGAAAAAAGAGGCTCCGCCCTGCTCCTCGATCGAGATCTTGAGGCCGTCCTTGTCGATTTTGACCTCGCCCTTCATCTCGCCCTTGTCGATGATTTCCTTGACGTCCGCGGCGGCCTTCTGCACGTCCTTGTTCAGCGCGGCGGACAGCGCGTAAAGAATGACGAAGAAGCAGACGAGCTCGGTCATCAAGTCGGCGTAGCAGACGACCCAGGCGGGCGCGGGATGGCCGACCTTGCAGACCTTGGGGTCGCTGATGTCGATGAAGCCTCGCGGCGCGCGCATTGGCATCGGTTGTTCCTTTTAAGCGGCCGTCGGCGCCCCCGGCGCTCCCGGGGCCGGCGGGCCCTTCACGATGAGCCGCTGCGCCGGCGGCAGGTACGCCTTGAGGTTCGCCTCGACGACCGACGGCGTGGCGCCGCTCTGCAGGAGCAGCACGCCGCGGATGATGATTTCCTTGATCAACAGCTCCTCTTCGGAACGCGCGTGCAGCTTGCCGCCCATCGGGAGGAAGATCAGATAGCCGGAGCCCAGGCCGTAGAAGGCCGCCGACAGCGCCAACGCCATGCGGCGCGGCACCTGCGCGACGTCGTCGATCGAGGACAGCATCATGATCATGCCGAGCACGGTTCCGATGATGCCGAACGCGGGCGAGTAGGTGCCGAGCGCGTTCAAGATCTCGGCGCCGCCCTTATGCCTCTCTCGGATGAAGCCGATCTCGGT
>JAHFCD010000150.1:4186-6318 GCA_023249695.1 Elusimicrobiota bacterium | reverse complement strand
GGCGGGTGGGGTGAAAAGGCCCAGAAGGGGTTCGGCGCGCCGAAGCTCGCGGGCGGCTCCCTGTCGGGCATGGGAGCGGCGGGCGGCGGCAAGGCGGGCTCCGCCTCCGGCACGGGCGCGTTCGGCTCGAGCAACGCCAACATCGGCTTCGCGGGAACCAAGGGCCTCTCGGGCGGCGGCTCCGAGGACGCTCCGCCGCCGCCGTCCAGCGGCGTGGCCGCGCTCAAGGCCGCGTCCAACCAGGCTTTGCTCGCCGCCGCCAACAAGAGCAACGACGGCGCGCGGACCGCGCTGAGCCAGGCTTTCGACGGCACCAAAAGCGGAAGCAAGATCGGCGGCGGCGGCGCGGCCTTGGGCGGAGCCTACGCCGCGCTCGACGCCGCGCCCGCCAACCTCAAGCTCAACGATCCCAAGCTCAGCGATAAGAAGCTGGAGCCGCCTCCCGGGACCGACGCGGGCCAAACCGAAATTTCCAAGGACGGCCAGCTGGGAAAGCAGATCGCGATGATCGTGGCCGGCGCCGTCATCGGCGGCCTCGTCGGCGGCCCCGCCGGCGCGGTCGTCTCCCAGGTCGTGACGCAGGCGCTTCAGCGGCAGATGGACCAGGAAGAGAAGGTTCGAGAGCTCGAGGAAAAGCAGCAGATGGACAGAGCCGCGCGCAGGATCGGAGCAAAGCCGAGCGAATCGTAAGGAATTGAGCGTGGACGCACCGGAGGAGTTTTATGGACCCGAAAGCCCAGATGCCCAACATCAAGTCCGAAGTCAACAAGGTTGACGACGGCAAGAAGAAAGGAGCCGGCCTTCTCGGCCTTTTCGGAGGCGGCGGAAGCGGCGCCGCCGGAGGTCTGGGCGGCTTGGGCGCGGGCGCCGCGGGCGGCGGCGGGATGCTCGCCACGAAGGCGGGGATGCTCGCTCTCGTTCTGATGGGTTCGGCCGTGGCGGGCGGCATCGGCCTGGCCGGCTATAAGATGTTCGGCCCCGGCGACGCGGATAAAGCCGGAGGCAATCTTTCCCTGTTCGCGCCGAGGACCCAGCCGGCCGTCGATCCGAACGCGGTCGCGCCCGTCAACGCGGACGGCTCGTCGGCGTCGCTCAGCATGATGGCTCAGTCCGCGGCCAAGGACAAGGCGGCCGAGGACGCCGCGGCGGCCGCGGCCGCCGCGGGCTCGGCGTCCGCCGAGGCTCCGGCCGACCATACCGCCGGCGATCCGGCGAAGGACGCGGCCGCGGCGGATGCCGCGCGGCGCGCGGCCGAAGCGAAAACCGCTTCCGGAGGCGCGATCAACTCGGGCGGCGGCGGCGGAGCCGCCGGCTCGATGCACTCTCTCGCCAATGTGAAGAAGCTCGGCGCGCTGTCGGGCGCTTCGGGCGGCGGCGCGACGACCTCCGCGAGCTCGGGCTCGGCCGGCCGTCTCGGCGACAATCTGGCGAACGCGTCCAAGAACGGCGCGTCCAGCGCGTTCTCGAGAGGCGGGGGCGCCGCGAAGGCCTCCAGCGCGAAAGGCATCGCCAGCGGGCGCGGACGCAGCGCGCGGGGCCAGGCGCGGCAGGTCATGGGCGACCAGGCCAACGGGCGCGCCGGTTCCAGCTTCTCCGCCGGCAAGACCTATGACGGCTCGGCGACGAACAGCGGCGGCGCCATCGGACCCGGCGCCGGCGCGATCGGCATGGACGGCGTCGGCGACGGCGCGGGCGCCCAGCCGAAATCCCTTCCGGCGAACGCGAACGGCAGCGATAAAAAGACCGAGCCCCCGGTGGCGGAGCCGCCGGCCAAGGACGTCACCCCTTGGGCCAAGCAGATCATGATCGGCATGGCCTTGGGCGCCGTCGCGGTCATGGCGCTGCTGTACGCCGCCTCGATGCTCAAAGAGGCCAAGGCGGCCGCGCTGGCGGCTTTGACGGCGACTCCCTTCGGCGCCGTGGCTTACGCCGCTGCGCAGGCGCAGATTCAGCTCGTGAAGGTGATCATCGGCGCGGCCATACTCGCTGCGCTGGGCGGCGTCATGATGGGAGGGATGATCTCCGGCGGACAGAACGGTCAGAAGCTCCAAGGCGGGCTGCTGATCGCGTCGAGCCTGGCCATCGCCGCCGCCGGCGGCATGCTGTTCGCCAGCGCCGACATTCCCACGCCC
>JAHFCD010000150.1:0-4176 GCA_023249695.1 Elusimicrobiota bacterium | reverse complement strand
TCGGGGCGTTCGGGGCGCCGTCGACGTGGATCTACGTCATCGGCGGCCTCGGGGCGGTCGGCCTCGTCGGAACGATGATGTCGCCGAAGAAAACCTGCAAGTCGGACCAGGACAGCTGTCACGCCTATTACCAGCAGCAGGCCAGTCCCACGAACTACTCCGTCTAAGCTCGACCAAAGACGCGGCCGCGCGGCTCAACCGCGCGGCCGCTTTTTTTTTCGGCGGCGCGGGCGGCGAAGCACTCGCGCCCCGCGCCCGGCAGGGCTCGCGTCAGTAGAGGCGCACGCGCGGAACGCCGGCGGCCTTGCAGCTTTGGCACGTGAGCTCGTCGGCGGCGCCCGAAGTCTGACGGACGATCGGCGCGTACAGCTTGAACCACGAGGCCTGCCATATTCCCTGATACGGATCGTCGAAGCGGCCGAAGCGCCGGCCCGCGAGGCGTTCCATCCCGTCGGAAAATTGAGCCCGAATCACGTGGGCGAAGCCGCACCTCGGGCAGGTCAGGACGGCGGAGACGGCTTCGGGTTCGTCCGCGATCAAAATCCAGGCCGCCGGTCCGTGCCCCGCCGGCTGAGTGGAGTAGCGGGTGTCGTGGAGGAGCAGCGCCGAGCCGAGCGCGAGCTTGGTTTTGTGGCCCAAGGATTGGGCGTCGTATAACGTCCCGCGGCCGGCCTGCAAGGCCTTTTTCAGCGCGCCGAACTTCCACCAGACGAGGAGCGGTCCCATCGCCCTATTATATAAGGGAATTCAGGCGAATTTCTCCGGCCGAGGCCTGATTTTACCGCAAAGTAAAAATACAGTAACGGGGGGTGAATTCCTTGACAAAAATTTAGGGCAGGGCTACACTGCTTCAGGCGCAGAGATACCGATTTCTTGGACGGTTTTAGGACCCCATCCGGATGGAGCTAAGTATGGACACGAAAAAAGATTCTTCGACCTCCGACGTCCCCACCTTCAAGGTCGCGCGCGTCGGCAACGACCGCAAGCGCAAAGGCGGCGGGCTCTCTTTCCTCCGGGGCGGAGGCACGCGCGGCGCCTGGAGCGGGGCCACCGGCGGCGCCGGCGCCGGCGGGGCGGGCGGCGTGGCCGCCCTGTTCGGCGGGGGCATGACTTTATCGAACGCGATGATCGTCGCGCTCATCGCCCTCGGAGGCCTCGGCGCCCTCAGCCTCGGCCGCATGATGGGCAACGCGAGCAACAGCAGCGCCGCGAAGCCGAAGGCGTTCTCGATGGCCAGCCATGACCCCGTCAAGCTCGAAGGCGACACGTCCAATCTCCAGGGGAACTCCAACACCATTCCGAATTCTCTCGGCTATCTGTCCGGAAGCATGGACGGTCTGACGCCGGAGGAGCGCGCCAAGCGGGCGGCCGACGCGGCCGCCGCGGCCGCCGCCGAGGAAGCCCAGCGCAAGGCCGACGAAGAAGCGGCCAAGAAGGCCGAGGCGGACAATCTGGCGGGCAAGCCCGCCGTGGATCCGGCGGCTCTGCTCGCGTCGGCCCAGGCCGACGGCAAAGGCGGCGCGGGCGGGCTGGGCAAGAAGTTCGGCGCGCTGAGCTCCAGCATGGGCGGCGGCTCGTCCCTGTCCGGCGGCGCCGGCATGTCGGGCGGCGTGAACCGGCAGTTCGGCGGGGGCGGCTCCCTCGGCAAGTCCGCCGCGGGCGGACGGCTTACGGCGTCGAAGGGCAGCGCCCGGCCGTCCTACTCCAAGGCGGGCGGATCGCGCCTCGCCTCGAGCAAGACGAAGGGCTTCGCGCGCAAGCAGTTGGCCAACGCGAACGCGTACTCGCGGCGCGGTTCGTCGGCCAGCAAAGGCGAGACCGCCTCTTCCGACGCGGGAACCGCTTTCGACAATAATCCGGGCGCCGGCAACGTGATCAGCGGCCCCGGCGTCGGCAAGGGAACGGGCTCGTCCGGCGGCACCGACGGCGGCGCCAACCCCGGCGGCACCTCTCCCGGCTCGCAGCCCGTGCCTCATGAAGCGCCGGTCGATTGCGGCCCGGACAAATATCAAACCGCGGAAGGCGGCTGCGAGCTCGTTCCGGTGACGGGCGGCCAGAGCGCCAACAAGGTCGTCGACATGCTCTGCAAGATCGCGCAGGGGCTGCTCGTCGCGATCGCGGCCATCGCCGTCATCACGGCGGCTCTCGACGGCGGAACCTTTACGCTCGCCTACGGCGAGATGCTGGGCGGCGTCATGGCCGCCTTGGGCGGCGTCATCGCCGTTCTCGGCATCGCGATCATGGCCATGGGGGATTACGCCCAGGGCCTTGTCTTTACTTTGACGGGCGGCTTCATCGCCGCCACCGCGCTGATTCCCTATCTACGAGGCACGATCCTCAATTCCGGAACGATGGTCATCGCGGCCGCGGCCGGCCTGGTGCTCAGCCAGGCGGCGAAGATGCTGGACTCGAAGCACGGAAAAGACGCGCCGGAAGCGGCTCAGCAGTAATTCTGGGGGATGAATAGCCATGGCGAATAACGAGGACGTCAACCAGAGCAACGACGGGGCGCCGGCGGCGGATATTCCGGATCTTAAAAAGAAGGAGAAGGAGCGCAAGAAGGCGGGCGCCGGCTGGGGCGGCGTCAAGCCCGGCGGCGGGTCTTTCTCCGGAGCCACCGGAGGCACGGTCGCGCGCGCGGCGGCGAGCGCGGCGAGCTCCGCGGGCGGAGCGGCGGCGATCGGCGCGGCCGAGGCGGCCGGCGCGGGCTGGCTTTCCTCGATGATCGCGACCCTCACGGCGACGGTTCTCGGCAAGGCGCTGTTGGCCGCGGGCGTGGCGGCGTTCCTGATGGGCGCGGGCCTGTTCGGCTATGCGATGCTCAAGGGCGGAGCGGGCGGGGCCGCCGGAGCCGGCGGCGTCGGCGACCTCGGCGCGATTTCCTCCTCGATGAAGGTGCGCGGCGACGGCGCCGATCGCACCGGCTTCATCGCGAGCAACGGCGAGATCATGTTCGATCCGCTCAAGAAGGCGGCCGAGGCCAAAAAGGCCGAGGCGGAGAAGGCCCCGGAGGACAAGACCGCGGGTGAAGCGGTTCCGCCCGCCGACAAATCCGGTGACGGCGCGCTTGCGGAGAAGGGCGGATGGAACCGGCCCGGACTCGAGCATAACATGAGCGGCAGCAAGCTCTCGTCGGGCCTCGGCGGCGGCTTCGGCGGCAAGAACATTTTCGGGGGCAACAGCTCCGCGCCCAAGCTGAACGAAGCTCTCGGCAAGGTGAACATCCAGGGCGCGCAGAAGGGGCGCCTGACCGCCGCGAAAAACGCGCGGACGGGGCGCACGGTGACGGGCGGGAAAGGCAGACAGGCGAAGTCCAGCAGGGCCTTCGGCCAGCTCATCGCGTCCAAGGGGAATTCGGCTCTCGGCGCGGGCGCGTCGGGCGTGGAAGGCGCTCGCTCGGGCGCCGCCAGCGCCTTCGACGGCGCGCCGTCGGCCGGGACCATCGCGGGAGGTCCCGCGACCCCCGGCGGCGGGACCGACACGGGCGGCACGGTGGGCTCACCCAGCAGCCCCGGCGGAGCGCCGGACGTGACGATTCCCGATGTGGATGATCCTTGCGTGGCGCATCCGGAAGCGTGCGGCTACACCGACCACACCAACTTCGACGCGATCAAGGGCATCTCGGCGCTGGCGATCAAGGCCGGCGAAATGAAGAAGAAAGCGGCCAAGCTGATGATGATGGGCATCGCCCTGATCATCGCGGGCATCGCCGCCTTCGCGATCCCGGTTTACGGATCGATCATCGGCGCCATCCTGATCGGCATCGGCGGCATGCTCATCGGCATGAGCATGATGATGAGCAACATGGCCGAGATGATGAAAGGCATGGCCGACTCGATGAGCGAGGGCCTGGCGGCGCGCACGAGCGACGTCAAGCAGGACGAGATCAACAAGTTCTGCATCGACAAGGCCTACAATGAGGGCACCGATCCGGCGAAATGCAACCCGCCCGATGGCGGGCCCCTCACGGACGCGAACAATCACTCCGACGACGCCGACGTCAGCGAGCAGAACAAGGAGCACGCTGATCGGATCCGGGAGAACAGCCGGGTGGAAGGCGGCGGCGGGCCGACGCCGTAGCTCGCCGGGATAAAGTTCGGTAAATGAAGGCGGGTCGCATTGACAGCTATAGGGTGACGCACTACACTATCGGGGCGTAAGAAAAAGAGAAAAATA
>JAHFCD010000149.1 GCA_023249695.1 Elusimicrobiota bacterium | reverse complement strand
CCGTACACGCTTCGCATCGTCAGCGAGATCTGGGAGTCCAACGGCTCCTCGTCCATGGCCTCCATCTGCGGCGGCTCCTTGTCCCTGTTCGACGCCGGCGTGCCCATGAAGGCCGCCTGCGCCGGCATCGCGATGGGCCTCGTCCTCGAGGGCGGCAAGTACGCCGTCCTCACGGACATCGCCGGCATCGAAGACCACAACGGCGACATGGACTTCAAGGTCGCCGGTTCCCGCAATGGAATCACCGGCTTCCAGATGGACATGAAGATCGAAGGTCTCTCGATCTCCATCATGAAAGAGGCGCTGGCCCAGGCCAAGCGCGGCCGCCTGTTCATCCTCGACAAGATGGACGCGATCCTCCCCGAGCCCCGCAAGGAGCTCCCCGAGTTCGCGCCCCGCTTGTACCGCATCAAGATCCCCTCGGATAAGATCGGAGCCCTCATCGGCCCCGGCGGCAAGAACATCCGCCGCATTCAAGAGACCTACGGCGTCAACATCGACGTCGAGGACGACGGCAGCGTGTTCGTCGCCGGCACCGATCCCATCGGCTGCGACCAGGCGAAGGCCGAAGTCGAGGCCCTCACCCTGGAAGCCGAGATCGGCAAGATCTACAAGGGGCACGTCGTCTCCATCAAGGAGTTCGGCGCGTTCGTCGAGATCTTCCCGGGCAAGGAAGGCCTGCTCCACATCTCGCAGATCGACGTCAAGCGCATCGCGCGCGTCGAGGAAGTCCTGAAGATCGGCGACGAAGTCGATGTGAAGGTCCTCGAGATCGATTCCGACGGGAAGATCCGGCTGTCGCGCAAGGCCGTCATCGCCCCCGGCTCCGAGAACGACTCTCCCGGCCCTCGCCGCGATGGTCCTCCTCGTGAGGCGGCCGGACGCGGCGGCGACCGAGGACGCGGCGGCGATCGCGGTGGACGGCGCTAAGGGACATTTAATAAGTTAACCCATGGCTAAGAAGACGCCGGCGAGCACGAACGGGAACGGGGCGGAAGGTCCGCTCAAGACTCTCAAGTCCGTCTACGACTTCATGATCCAGAACGGCCTCGACTCCGTCGAGATCGTCGAGGATGGCGCGACGGTCAAGCTGGTGCGCCGCAAGGCTAACATTCAGCAAGTCGCTGTGCCGGTGCCGGTCGCTGCGGGGGGATATAACGCCCCCGCGGCGGCCGCGCCTGGCGGCGCGGCGTCTCAGCACTCTCCAGCGGCACACATGCCGACTCCGGCCGCGACGCAGCCGGCTGGTACCGCCGTCAAGTCGCCGATGATGGGGATTTTCTACCGCGCCCCGTCGCCGTCGAGCCCTCCTTTCTGCAAGGAAGGCGAGGTCGTCAAGCCCGGGCACGTGATCTGCATGATCGAGGCCATGAAGGTCTTCAACGAGATCAAGGCCGAGTTCCCGTGCACGATCGTGAAGTACCTCGTCGAGAACGGCAAGCCGGTCAAGTCCGGCCAAGACCTCATCATCGTCGCGCGGTAGCCGCGCTCCGCCTTCCCGAACCGCGCTATCTTCCCCGCCGGACCGCCGCGTCCGGATTCCGCTTCGGATCGAAAAAGTCCGCGGCTTTCCGGATCGGGGGAAGAACGGCCGCGGCGAGCTTGGCCGGCGGCGCGGAGGGAAAGGCGCGTTCGGGGAAGACGCTCAGCAGGCGCGGATAGAAATCCCACAGCGTCGGATACAAATCGCGGCGGCGCTCGTATTCCTCGAGACGGCCGGCCAGGGCGCGCACGTAGGGATTGCCGAGATCGAACGACCGGGCCGCGCTCGGGCGGTTTTTCTTAAGCAGACGATAACGGATCGCGTCGATGACGTAGCTCTTGGCGCAGTCGGGGGCGACGCGCCGGCAGCGGGCGACCTCCGGCCCGTAAAATTCCTCCTTCACGGGCACGTTGAGCGCGTCGAAGTAGTGAAAGCTCGGATCGATGAAGACGAAGAGGAGCTCGTTCCAAAAATAATAATCGCCGTTCTTCACGCCGAGAGTGTAGACGTCGAAGGATTCGGCGCCGGCGGCGGTCTCGGGCAGCGGATAAGGGACGATGAAGTTGTGATTGGTCTCGTACAGCAGCGGCTGGATGTAGTGAACCCGGCTCGAGAGCGGCATGCCCAGATAGCTCTCGAGCGCCGCGACGGGGTCGAGTCCGGCGAAGGCCTGCCGGGTCTTGCCCTCGATCTTACGGTATAAATCCCGGTTTTCCGCGAAGAATCCCATGAAATCGGCCGCCCGGGAGAAGGCGCGCAACTCCTCGAGGAAACGATCCATCTCCTCGCGCTCGCCGCGGCCCCTCAGATAGTGGAAGTAGGCGGTCTTGTCCAGGAGGGCGAGCTCCGGCGGCGGGGAGTAATAGATGAGGACGGTCGCCAAGGCCGCCTCGCGGGAGCCCTCCGAAGAGAGCGCCTCGAACGATTTGACGGCCGGGTGGCCGCGGAACGGGCTGAAGCGGCTTTCCGCCTTATCCCGGTATTCGGCCGCGCCCGCGATCGCCCCGCCGCGGCCGGCCAGCTGGCGCACGACGCCGAGGAGCTCGAAGCGCGGATCGACCGCCAGCTCGTAAGCCGCCGGGGCCGGCGCGGCCGAAACCCGCCCCGCGATCAAGCCTCCGAGCAGTCCAATCAGGAGCGTTCGCCTGGTCACCGCGCCATTATCACATTTACTCAATACCGCGAGCCGCGCGGAAATAGTTAGAATGTCGCGCGTAACAGGAGAACAAACATGACCACCGCGACCGCGACCGAAGCCGCAAACCTTCGTCTGGGCGACATCGCCCCCGACTTCACCGCCGACACGACCGCCGGCAAGCTCGAGTTCCACAAATGGCTCGGCGACAGCTGGGCCGTCTTCTTCTCGCACCCGAAGGACTTCACGCCGGTCTGCACGACCGAGCTGGGCGAGGCCGCGCGCCGCTCCGCCGATTTCAAGAAGCGAAATGTGAAAGTGCTCGCCCTCTCCGTGGACTCCTCCGAGTCCCACAACAAGTGGAAGGGGGACATCGAGGAAACCCAGAAGTGCGCGGTGGACTTTCCGATCGTCGGCGACGAGTCCAAGCAGGTCGCGAACCTCTACGGCATGATCCACCCGAAGGCGCTCGACAGCTTCACGGTGCGCACGGTGTTCATCATCGACCCGAACAAGAAGATCCGCCTGACGATGACCTATCCCGCCTCGACGGGCCGAAACTTCGACGAGATCCTCCGCGTGATCGACGCGCTGCAGCTGACCGATGGCTACAAGGTCGCCACGCCTGTGAACTGGAAGGACGGTCAAGATGTGATCATCCCGCCCGCGATCCAGGACCCGGAAGAGCTCAAGAAGAACTACCCGAAGGGCTTCAAGACGATCAAGCCCTACCTGCGCGTCACGCCCCAGCCCAACAAGTAACGCGCTCGGAAAATAGAGGCCCCGGCGGGAGATCTCCGCCGGGGCTTCTTTATTCTTACGCGCCGCCGCCTTTCGAATTCAACGAATTCACTGGCCTGACACCCCTTAATCGGTGTCGGCGGGGGCGCGGACCCAGGTGACGGCGAAGACCTCGCAGAGGTCGGGGCCGGAGAGGTCGGGGCTGCCGCCCTCGGACCAGGAGTTGCGCGTGTGGAAGACCGCGCCGGCCGCGGCGCGGTCGTAACCGGAGACCACGAAGTAATGCGAGCCGCCGTCGCCGTTCGCGTCGCGGCGCCAGGCGGGGGTCTTCGTCCAACCGCTGTTGAGGCCGACGCCGACGGGGCGGCCCGCGTTGAGCTGGCGCTCGAGGAAGCCCGCGACGCGCGCCTCGTCGCATTTGACCGCATCCTTCTTGACGACGGAGCGCGCGGCCGCGCCGATGAATTTCAGGAAGGGCTCGCCTTCGGCGGAGAAGCCGCGGATCTCCTCGCGGATCTTTTCGCGCGCGGCGTTCGCCTCCGGCGTCGCCGACTCCGGAAGCAGCTCCGCGACGACGGAGTTCCGCTTGTCCAAAAATTTGAAGAAGCGTTTTTTGAACGCGTGATAGCGCGCCTCGAAGACCTCGTAGAAGTCCCCGGGCATGACGCCGTGCGCGAGGGCGTAGCGCAGATCCGGGCGCACCATGCCGCCCTCGCGCGAGCGCAGAAACGGGAGCGCGGGCGCCGCGTTGCGCCTCACGAACAGGTCGGCCTCGGAGAGGCGCGCGTGGACCCCGTGCTGCCGAAAGTAGGCCGCCTCGATCAAGGCGACCGCGACGAAGGTATGGCAGGAGGACAGGTGCCCCTGCTTGCGTGGGGCGTCGATGAACTGCGCCGACAGGTCGACGGAGGCGGGCGCCTGGGGGATGGCCTTGGCGGCCGAGACATCGAAGGTCTGGGCGAGCCCGGGGGTCGGTCCGGCCAGCATTAAAGCGAGCGCGAGGCGCCTCATCGCTGAGAGTATATGGGAGCCGGGAAGCCTCCGTATGAGTCCAAGGGCCCAGGGCTCTCCGGGCATTGGTCCACCCCTGGAAAAGGCGGAAAAAACCGCTATAATTCGTCTCCATGGCAACCAACCGATACCGCTCGGCCGCGAAGGCGACGAAGGGAACCAAGCGCAAGGACATTCTTCCGTCCGCGATCCGCTGGGTCGCGTTCTTCCTCGGCGCCGTTTATCTCGGCTGGGCGCTCGCGTTCCCGCAATACTCGGGCGTGATCGGCCAGGGTCTTTCCGAATTCCTGTTCAAGCGCTTCGGCGCCGCCTCCTATCTCCTGCCGCTCTTTCTGTTCAACGGATTATTGCAGCATGTCCTGCGCGGCAAGTCCTCGGGCTGGATGATCACCTCGATCGCGTCCTTCTGCGGCCTTCTCGCCGGGACGGCGCTGTCCGCGCAGATCGGCGGCTGGCTGGGCGTGGACGCGACGCTCTCGGGAGGGACCTGGGGCGCCGCGCTGTCGGGCTGGCTCGTGTCGGGCATGGGCGCGGTCGGCGCTTTCCTGATGGCGCTCGGCGGGCTCCTGTTCTCGCTGCAGGTGTGCTTCGAGATCCGCTGGGCCGTCGTCGCGCAGACGCTCGCGAAGCTCCTCGCCGAGGACTACGCGGAATGGACGAAGGCCCGCGCCGAGATGAAGGCCCTGAAGGCCAAGGCTCCGTCGCAGGACGAGGCCGTCAAGTCCAAGTCCAAGGCCGCGGACCTGCCCAAGACCAAGCCCGCGCCCGAAGCCCTGCCGCTGCCCAAGGCCGTGGACACGCGCGAGATCAAGCCCCTTGGGAGCGCCAACGGCGCGCCCAAGCTCGTCGTCGACAAGGACGCCAAGGTGAAGGCCGTGGAAGGCGAGCGGATCGCGCCCGCGGCGCCGACGGCCGCGTACAAGGACTACAAGCTTCCCAGCCTCGAGCTGCTCTCGCTCCCCTCCGACGCGCGCAAGCGCGGCAAGCCGACCGAGGAGGAGATCGCGGCCGCCGTCGCCGACCTCGAGCGCACGCTCAAGAGCTTCGGCATCGACGCGCACGTCTCCGGCTACTCCCCGGGGCCCGTGATCACGCGCTACGAGATCTCGCCCGCGCCCGGCGTGAAGGTTTCGTCCATTGTCGCGCTCGAGAACGACATCGCGCTCGCGATGCGCGCCAAGGGCATCCGCATCGTGGCCCCGATTCCCGGCAAGGCCGCGGTCGGCATCGAGCTGCCGAACCCGCGCCAGGCCGCCGTCGTCCTGCGCGAGATACTTCAATCCGAAGCGATCCCGGCCAGCGCGCCGCTGCTGTCGTTCGGCCTCGGCCTCTCCGCGTCAGGCGAGCCCGTCGCCGCCGACATCGCCAAGATGCCGCACGTGCTCGTCGCCGGCGCCACCGGTTCGGGCAAGTCCGTGCTCATCCACTCGATGGTCATGTCGATCCTCTTCCGGGCGCGTCCCGACGAGGTCAAGTTCGTCATGATCGACCCCAAGCGCACCGAGCTGACCTTCTACGAGGGCATCCCGCATCTGTTCGACCCCATGGTGGACCCGGCGCGCGTCTCGGTCATCACCAACCCGAAGGACGCGGCGAAGGCGCTGAAGGCCCTGCTCTCCCTCATGGAGAAGCGCTACGAGCGGCTGCAGCTGCACGGCCAGCGCAACATCGAAGGCTACAACGCGATGGCCGACAAGAAGGGCCTGCCGCGCGAGTTCTACGTCGTCTGCATCATCGACGAGCTCGCCGACCTGATGCTGATCGCCGGAGACATCGTCGAGGACGCGATCCAGCGTCTCACGCAGATGGCGCGCGCCGTCGGCATCCACATGGTGCTGGCGACGCAGCGGCCGAGCGTCGACGTGATCACCGGCGTGATCAAGGCCAACCTGCCCTCGCGCATCGCGCTGCAGGTGATCTCCAAGATCGACTCGAAGGTCATTCTCGACGGGTC
>JAHFCD010000148.1:5260-6329 GCA_023249695.1 Elusimicrobiota bacterium | reverse complement strand
CCGCGCAGGCCGACCGCCATGGCCGACAGGTCGCGCCCGGCCAGCCCGCCGTAGGTCGTGAAGCCTTCGCCGAGGATCAAAATCTCGCGCGCCTCGTTCATCCACTTCTCGTCGTTGAGCGCGAGGAAGCCCCCGATGTTGACGAACGCGTCCTTCTTCGCGCTCATCCAGCAGCCGTCGGCGTAGGAGAAGATCTCGCGGACGATCTCGCGCACCGGCAAGGTCGCGTAGCCGGGCTCGCGGCGCTTGATGAACCAGGCGTTCTCGGCGAAGCGCGCGATGTCGAGGAAAAGCGGGACGCGGTAATGCCTCGCGATCTCGGCCGTCGAGCGCAGGTTCGCCATCGAGACGGGCTGGCCGCCGAGGGAGTTGTTCGTCAACGTCATCACGATCATCGACACGCGCGCCGCGCCGAGCTCGCGCAGCTTCGCCTCCAGCGCGCGCAGATCGATGTCGCCCTTGAAGTCGCCCGGAGCGGCGAAGTCCAGCGCCTCGGGCACGGGCAGGTCGATCGCCTCGGCGCCGGACGCCTCGACGTTGGCGCGCGTGGTGTCGAAATGGGAGTTCGAGAGCACGACCTTGCCCTTGCCGCCCGCGACGGAGAACAGGACCCGCTCCGCGGCGCGCCCCTGATGGACCGGCATCACGAAGCGCAGGCCGGTCAGGTCGCGCACGGTCTTCTCGAGCTCGTAGAAGCTGCGCGCCCCGGCGTAGGACTCGTCGCCGCGCATGATCGCCGCCCACTGCTCGGCGGACATCGCGGAGGTGCCGGAATCGGTCAGCAGGTCGATGAGGACTTTATCGGCGGGAATCGCGAACAGGTTGTAATCGGCGTCGCGCAGGGCCCGTTCGCGTTCCGCCCGCGTCGTGAAGCCGAGGGGCTCGACGCTCTTGATCTTGAACGGCTCGATGATCGTCTTCCAGACCGGTTCCATCAATTGGTCTCCGAGCCGGGGTGATACTCGCAGTCCTTGCAGCGGCACAGCTTGCGCAGCATCTCGAAGGTGTAGATCCCGGTGCCGTGCCCGTCGGAGAAAGAGAAGCTCAGCGCGTAGTTGCCGACCACGTC
>JAHFCD010000148.1:0-5250 GCA_023249695.1 Elusimicrobiota bacterium | reverse complement strand
CCGAGGGTCTCCGGCACCGTCGCGGGATCGAGCAGGGATTCCCCCGTCCACTCGTCCTTGCACATGGCGCAAGGGCAGTGGCGGCGGAGCATGGTGAAGGGAAGCTCGGTCTGGTGTCCGTCGTCCCAGACGATGCGCAGGCGAGCGTCTTCGACCTTCTCGATGGAGCGTGGCGTGAAATTGAGCATGACAGGAGTCCTTGGAATTTTATTATATCATCTCCGCACTATTAAAGGAGAGCCCATGTTCCTAGATGCTATCCGGACTTCCTCCGCCGCATCTGTGCCGAGCCTTCCGAGGCTCGGCCACGCCATCGCCGCCGCCGTGCTGCTCGCCGCCCCCGCCGCCGCCGCGGGCGCGAACGTTCCCGGTGATTTCGACGTCGTGCGCGTCAACGGCACGGCCATACGGCAGTCCGAGGTTCTCGAGCGCCTTTGGAAGCGCTACGGCTCCCAGACGCTCGAGGAAATGGTCGACGAGCTCCTCCTCCGCCAGGCGGCCGCCTCCAAGAAAATCACCGCCTCGAGCGCCGAGGTCGACCGCCGCTTCGCCCGGCTCCAGGCCCAGTTCGGCAGCCGCGAGCTCCTGGTCAGCCAGCTCGAGCAGGCCGGCACCACCCTCTCCAAGGTCCGGGAAGACCTCGCCGACGAGATCGTGCGCGAGCGCCTCATCGTGGACGCGAAAGGCCTCAAGGTCGGCGACGAGGAGCTGAAGAAGGCCTACGACGCCAACAAGGACAAGCTCGGCAAGCCCGAGGCCGTCCACCTGCGCCACATCCTGGCGAAGACCGAAGCCGACGCCAACGAGCTCGTCGCCAAGGTCAAGGGCGGCGCCGACTTCCAGACCCTGGCCCGCGAGAAATCCCTCGCCGCCAGCGGCAAAGCGGCCGGCGGCGACTACGGCTTCGTTTCCCGCGGCATGCTGCCGCCCGAGATCGACGAGGTCGCCTTCGCGCTGAAGGCCGGCGAGGTGAAGGTCATCGCCGGCCCCCGCGGCTGGCACATCCTCCAGGTCGTCGAGAAGCGCGCCGCCCAAGGCGCCGCCTTCGAAGAAGTGAAGGACGACCTTCGCGAGATGCTGCTCGCCGAAAAGCTCAAGGACGCGTCCGCGCCGTTCCTCCTCGAGCTGCGCCGCAAGGCCGACATCAAGACGCCCGGCCAGCCCAAGCCCGCCGCCAAAGCCAAGTAGGCGCGCGGCGCTTGACGCCGTCCCCATAGGTCATCCGGCCCGAGGCGTACCGGGCCATTTGCCTCTACGGCATTGGGCCCTATACCCCTCCGTCGGCCGAGGAGCGCGGGGTATACTCACACCAATGCGTCGAATGTGGCGGCTCTCGCTCGCCCTCATCGTCGCCGGACCCGGGCCCGTATTCGCCCAGGTCATGGCCCCGGTCGAAGTCCGCCTCGTCACCCCTATCGCTCCGGTTCCCGGCGCGTTCGGCGCGGCGGGCTCCAAGCCTGTCCGCCCCGTCGCTGTCAGGGCCGTCGCTCCAAGCTCCCGCCCTGGCCCCGGCACTCGCCGCCGCCGCGATCCCCGCTCTGCCGGCCGCCGCCCTTCCCGCCGCGCTCGCCGCCCGCGTCATTCCCGCCGCCGCCGCGCCCGTCAAGCCCGCCGTCCCCGGCGAGCAGCAGGCGCCTAAAACCGCTCTCGAGGGCCTGAAAACCGAGCTCGAAACCCCGAAGCCCGACGACTCCGATCTTGCCGGCGGCCGAGACCACGCGACGCGCTCCTTCGAGGCCAAGCTCGGCGTCATGTCGTTCGTGCCCGCGGCGCTCGCCGCCTTCACCGAGGGCGCCTTCCATCCGCTCGCCAAGGTCAAGACGCCCCCGCCCGCGCAGACCGGCGACGACGGCGGCGGCCCGACGACGCCCCGCGCCGTCGCGTTCAACGGCGAGAACTTCCCCTCCGTCGCCTTCCGCCCGAACGAACCCGTCGAGGCCCACATCGTCCGGGCGATCGAGTCCTCCAAGGAGTCGATTCAGATCGCGCTGTACGAGTTCACCTCGCGCGGCGTCCTCAAGGCCCTGCTCGCCGCCAAGAAGCGCGGCGTGAAGGTCGAGATCATCATCTGCGACTCGGCCGTCAATCCCCGCAACGAGCCCGACGCGGACTACAAGCGCTACCGCAGCGAGCAGATCTGGGCGCTGATCCGCAATCAGGTGGACGTCACCGTCGTCGGCCGCCCGACCAAGTACGGCATCAACCACCACAAATTCGCGGTCTACGACGGCAAGATGGTCCAGTTCGGCTCCTACAACTGGACGTACACCTCGGAGAAGAGCCACTACGAGAACGTGCTGTTCGACGCCGGCGCCGACCGCGTGAAGGCCTACCAGGACGCCTGGGCGCACCTTCGGGCGCTCAGCGTCACCGTCGCCGAATCGGCGACCAAGGAATGGCCGCTCGACGTGCCCGCGCCGCCGTCCGACGCCCAGAAGCGGATCTCTTTCAACGGCATCAAGCTCCCGGCGTGGATCTTCAACCCCGGAGAGCTGTTCGAGGACTCGATCGCGGCCGCCATCGACGCGTCGAAGGTCTCCGTCGACGCCGCGGCCTTCGTCATGGAGTCGCGCAAGATCGCCGACGCCCTCGAGCGCGCCCTCAAGCGCGGCGTGAAGGTTCGAGTCGTCGGCGACAAGAGCCAGTCTCAGTACGACCACGTGCAGCTGTTCCTCGGGTTCCTCCAGCGCCGGGGCGCGCAGGTCCGGCTCCTGGGCGGCCCCAACGGCGAGGAGAGCGACTACCCTCTCGCCGAGAAGATGCACAACAAGTACTTCATCTTCGACGGCGAGCTCGTCGAGACCGGCTCCGGCAACGCCACGAAGAACGCCGGCGTGAACAACTTCGAGAACGCCAACTTCATCAACGACAAGACCGACGTCGCGGCGTTCGCGAAGACCTATCAGCACATGTTCGACATCGCCGAGACGGCGCCCGCCTACGCCGAGGGCGAGCTCCCGACCGACCAGCAGATGCACGACAACGCGCTCGCGCCGCGCGGCCCCCCCGCGCCGCCCGAGCCCGGCCACGATCCGCTCCCGGCCGCTCGCCGCATCGCCTTCAACGGCGTCGACTTCCCCGTCAGCGCCATCCGCCCGCACGAGCCGGTCGAACCGGACCTCATCAAGCTCATCGACTCCGCCGCGAAGACGCTGCGGATCGCGATGTACGAGTTCAACATGCCGGGCATCTGGGACGCCCTGCACCGCGCGCAGAAGCGCGGGGTCAAGATCGAGATCGTGCTCGACCGCAGCCACGTGTACACGACCGGCTACGAGGACGACGGCGTGACGCCGCGCAAGCCGAAGCAGATGGTCGTGGACCTGCTCAAAGAAGGCTTCGACGTCCTCCTGCTCAAGGGCCGCCTCGGCGGCATCATGCACAACAAGTTCATGATCGCCGACGAAGGCCTCGTCGAGTTCGGGTCCTACAACTACACGCGCCAGTCCGAGGAAGACCACTACGAGAACGTCTTCTTCTCCATCGAGCAGGGCCGCATCTCCGGCTACCTGCGCTACTTCGAATACATGCGCGGCCTCGCCGAAGAGCCCGACATGGAGAAGCTCGACGAGGTCGTCAACCGGGTCGACGCCGTCATGCCCGAGGCCGACGACGCCGAGCCCGAGATGGCCGGCCGCAAGAAACCCCTGCCCCCCGATCCCCCGCAGGAGGCCGAGACGCCGATCAGCCTGAACGGCGAGCGCTTCCCGCTCCACCTGTTCTCGCCGAACTCCGGCATCGAGCAGGCGCTGATCCGCGCGATCGAGGCCTCGAAGGCCACCGTGCAGATCGCGATGTTCAGCTTCTTCTCCCAGCCGATCGCCGAGGCGCTGCTGCGCGCCAAGGACCGCGGCGTGAAGGTCCAGATCGTCATGGACAAGAGCCAGACCGGGACCTCGAAGCTCGACGACTGGTTCGCCTGGCACGGCTTCGAGCTGCGCCTGATCAGCGGACCCGACCGCTCACGCGATCCGCGCTACCAGAAGATGCACAACAAGTTCGCGATCTTCGACGGCCTGATGCTCGAGAGCGGCTCGTTCAACTACTCGACGCGCGCCGAGACCCTGAGCTTCGAGAACGCGAACTTCTTCAACGAGGCCGACGAGATCGCCCGCTACGCGGCCGCCTTCCTGCAGATGTTCGAGCGCGGCATGGCGCCGAAGGCGCCCAAGCGCCAGCCGAAGTTCGCCGCCCCCTCCTCCGAGCCCGAAGCCTAGGAGCCTGAGCAATTAAGCCGGGTCCCGCTCTGTTCAAACGGAAAACGGAGCGCCATGGATATTGCTTCCAACGTTGGAAGCGGGAATCGACAAAGGAGCCAGCCGACCTGAATGCCGCGGACTAATCGCTCAGGCTCCTAGGCCGTTCGCTTCCAAGGCCGGCTCACCCGGATGTCCAGCCCCCGCGTCCGGGAGGATTCCAGTATGCGCGGCATCTCGCCCTCGCCCGGCCGCGCCGTCCGCGCCCGCTTCACCGCCCGCTTCGGCTTTTTTTCGGCATGCCGGGATCGCTCCGCTTTCATGGACATAACCGCACCTCCGCTCCAAAGATAGTGTAGCCCCGGAGGCCGGAGCGGGAATGTAAATCTAATATCCGCGCCGCGCGACTTACCGGGGAGGGGTTAAGAATCGTACAATCCTCTCCATGGCTAACAATATCTATGTCGGCGGCTTCCCCTACAAAACCACGAAGGAAGATTTGGCCAAGCTCTTTTCCGCCTGCGGAACCGTCCTGAGCGCCAAGGTCATTCTCGACCGCGAAACCGGCCGGCCGAAAGGCTTCGGCTTCATCGAGATGTCCACGGACGCCGAAGCCAAGATCGCCGTCGAGAAGCTCAACGGCGCGTTCATCGGCGATCGCAAGATCTTCGTCGTCGAGGGCCGCCCCGACCGGGACCGCCCCCAGGGCTATACGCCCAAGCCCAGCTTCGCAGCCAAGGCCGCCGGCGATTCGCCCAAGGCGAATCGGCCCGGCTTCGTCGAGCGCCGCTCCGGCAAGGACCGCCGCGGCCAGGCCGCCGCGCCGGCCGCCGCCCCCGACCGCCGCGACGCGCCGCCCTCCGCCTCTCCCGCGGCGAAGCCTTGGGTGAAGAAGCCCTTCGACGCGGCCAAGAAGCCGTGGGAGAAGAAACCCTTCGATGCCGCGAAGAAGCCCTGGGAGAAGAAACCCTTCGATGCCGCGAAGAAGCCCTGGGAGAAGAAACCCTTCGATGCCGCGAAGAAGCCCTGGGAGAAGAAACCCTTCGATGCCGCG
>JAHFCD010000147.1 GCA_023249695.1 Elusimicrobiota bacterium | reverse complement strand
CATCGCGGCCCGGACCGGGGCCGCGATCCAGCGCGTCAACGCGTCGAACGGCGAGACGAGGCCGATAAGGGATAGGCCCCCGCCCAATACCGCCGTGCCGAGCACGCTCGGAAGGAGCTTGCCGGCGACGAGCAACGGGCCGAAGAGCGCCGCCATGACCGCGAAAGTGGGCACGAGCGCGACGAGAAGAGCCGCCCCCTCGCTTTTCTCGTTGATGAAACGCATCCCCCGCCGGAACAGACTCTCGCCTGCGACCGGCCGCTGATAAGGCGTGGTGACGACGTCCTCGATCTTCATACCGAACAAGGGAAAAACCTGCTCGGCTTCCCCGCTGAGCGACAATCTCATTTTCTGAGATTCAGGGATCAGGCCCCAGATCGTGATGCGCCCCTCCTTCGCCGGAGCCAGCCGGTGATTGTAGTCGCGCTGAAAGCCATACGCGCCTTTCCAATTGTCGGTCAGCGCGTCGAGGGCCTGCGGCGAGCCGGGATCGCGCAAGGAAACGATCACGACGATCCGCGGCGCGTCGAAGGCGGCCGGCGCGAGCGCGGGAGCCTTCGCGGAACGGTCGGAGTCCGGCGCCTCGACCGCCGCGGCGCCGTGACGCGCGGAGTTCTCGAACAGGACGTTCAGCGCGGCCTCCCTTTCGTCGAAGCCGGTCGAGGCGTCGTGCGACTGGATACGGGCAAATGACGAGCCGTTGGCTGCCTCAATACGCGCGGTCGGGACGCCGCTCGGGAGAACGGACCCGGATGCGGCCGCTGGAACGACGCGGGCCGCTCGGTTCCGGCCGGCGTTTCCGCCCGTCGGGGCGGGGAGCGGAATCCCCGCCTTCGCCGCCGCCGGCAGGATTGGCGCCGATGCAGCGGGTGAAGCCGGAAGCGGGGCCGGAGAGAGGCTCGGCATCGGCGCCGAAACGACGGCTGGAGCGGCCGCGACGGAGGCGGCAAAGGAGGCGGGCGCCGCCGACAACGAGGACGCGGCGGCGACGGGAACCGAGAACCGGATCGCGGGAGCGTCCCCGACGGCAACGACGCGGACCATGGCCTGCTGGCTCCAAGCGGCTCCGGGAAGAACGAGGGTCAAGAGAAAGGGCATAAATGAATTCATGCCGTCAGTTTAGCAGCTGGACGCGGCGCCCGACAGAATCGAAAGCCCCACGAGGGCGGGGCCATGGGCTCCAAATCAGCCGGAGCAGCTTCCCGCGATTTTAGAAACCGGAACGGTTACCGCGGCGGCTCCCGCGCGACGGCTCCGCTCTGGCGGATCGCCCGCGGCGGGGCTATACTAGGGACGTGAGGCCCCTCCCCCTCGCCGCCCTCCTTTTGTTGGCTGCGCCCGTGCTGCGCGCGCAAACCCGCGCCGGCGTCGTTGAGGCCGCCGGCCCCAACACCGCCTCGCCGTCCGTTACGCTCTCGCCCTTGATGACCGGCGGCGCGCCCCAGCTCATCACGCTCAACCTCGCCGCCCCATCCCTCGTCGGCGCGCCCGGACTCATGCCCGTCGCGCTCGCCCCGACGCCCCTCCTCGCGGCCGCGCCGTTCGCGCCGGCCATAGCCGCTCAAAGCCCGCTGCCGGCGGCCCTGCCGGCGTCCTATATCTCGCCCGCGCGCACGGCCGCGATCCGGCCCGCGCCGGCCCCCATGGCCTCGGCGAAAGCCGTCCTCGGCGATTCGCCCCAGAACCTCGAGGACGCTCCGATCGGGAACCTCATCGAATTTACGAAACGGATGTTCGGGGAGTCCTCCAAGTCTGATCATCAATCCGCGGAATACCTCCGCCCCGGCGCGCCGTTCCACTTCGGCTCCGCGGAAGTCTATCGCTACCGCTCCGCGCTGATCGTCCCCCGGGCGAAATCTGGCGTGGAGGAGCTGCAGACCTTGATCTCGGCCGCCGAGAGCCTGGCGAGGAGCGCCGGCATCGCCGTCGAACGCGGCGAGCGGACGCGAGCCGACGGCTTCCAGTCGCCCGTGCTCAAGATCATCCCCGAGCGCCAGGGCCACCGCCTCAACCGGCTCGCCTGGGACCTGCAAAAGAACTTCGATTCCGCGGTCGAATACGCGCCCGACCGCACGGACGGCGGCGTGGCCGCCTACAACTCCACTCAGCAGGTCCTGTTCCTCCCGGACTTCGGGCGCGACGACGCGTTCGAGGCGATCCTCCATGAATCGCGCCACGCCGCGTTCACCAAGCGCCTGCGTCGCGGCGACCTCAGCCTGTTCCACGGCTCCTTGGTCGCCTATAGCGGACGCGCGATCGCCCCGCACGCGTCGTCCTACGTCGACTACATGTCTTTCGAGGAGATCAGCACTCACGCGAAGACCGTGCTGCACGACCTCCTGCGGGCGCGGCGCGACGGCGGAGCCAAGGCCCTGTCGGACGCGCGAGCCGACGCCTACCAGTTCGCCGACGTGCTGCGCAGCGCGCAGATCAACCTCTTCCAGCTGCGGCGCCTGCGCGGCCTCAAATCCTACCGCTTGACCGGCGAGACCTGGCCCGTGATACCGGGCGGCCACTGGGAAGCGGTCAACCTGCCCCACGCGATCTTCGTCGTGCCCGTCCTCGACGGTCCGGCCCCGCCCAAGCGCGGCCTCTGGAGCCGCCTTTTCAAGGACGACCCGGAGTCGACGGCCGTGCTGGCGGCGCGCCGTCACGGCGACGCGCTCGGACCTTTGGTGACCGCGCTGACCGCGGAGCTCGAAGTTTTCTTCGACGCGCTCAAGGGCGACGAGGCGGACCTGGTCAAGGCCCGGACCTCCGCTTCGCGAATGGTCCGCCTCTCCGATCAGGCCGACAAGCTCTTCTCGGCGGCCGCGAAGCCGGCCCCGTAGAATCGAGCCAGGCGGTCCGCGTAGGCGGCGCCGGCCGCTTGCGCGCAGCGCGCGTGGCCGCCGCCGGGCACGAGCCAGAGCTCGTGGGGCGAAGGCACGCGCGCGAACAACGCCGTGATCAGCTCGGGCGGAGAAAGGCGGTCATCGTCGCCGCATATCCCCAGGAGCGGAACCTTGAAGCCCGGAGCGAGGCTTTCCGGGCTGTTGAGCTGAGGGTCGCCGCCCAGGCGGACGCGCAGGCAGAGCAGAATCAGCGGGATCAGCGGAAAATAGGGGACGCCGCTTTGGAAATGGAGGTAGCGGCTGACGGCCTCGTCGTGGGAGCGGAAGGTGCTCTCGATGGCCGCCGCGACGAAGCCGGGGTGGCGCGCGACGCCGGAGAACGCCACCATGCCGCCCATCGACATCCCGTAGACGGCGTAGCGGTCGTCGGGCCGGAAGGATCGGAGGAATGCGAACATGGCGTCGAAGTCCCGCGCCTCCCAGTAGCCGACGCTGAGGAGGCTCCCCTCGCTTTCGCCGCAATGCCGGAAGTCGAAATAGAGAAGATTAAAACCCCGGCCGGCCAGCTCGTGCGTGGCCTTGAGGATCTCGCCTTTGTTCGCGCTCCAGCCGTGGCAGAGCAGGATCGTGCGCGCGCTGGGAGACGCGGCGGGCACGAACCAGCCTTTGAGCGTCAGCCCGTCGCTCGTGCGGCAGGCCACGGGCTCGTAAGGCAGGCCGTATTGCTCGGGGCGCACCGTCAGCGGTATGCAGCCGTTGCCCGTCATGATGCGATAAGCGGTATAGACGCTCAACGAGACGAGAACGGCCGAAAATCCGAGTAGGACGAGAAATGCGGCGGCCACCGGCTCATCTTAGCACGGCGGCCTTCCTTCGCTCAACGCGCGGGCGGGTGGTTCGCCGACATTCTCTCCATGTTCACGGGGTTTCGGGCGGCGGATGGGAGACAGGTTTATCTCAAGATAATCGAACGAGGATATCTCTATTTGAATGGCATGGCGCCTTCGGCGCCATGCCGTTCAATCGCCCGGATTCAAAACCCCATGAACTTGGAGACATTCTCCATTGACAGCGCGCGGGACGACGCCTACACTGGCGCATGCGCTTCGGCTGGATTTTGATGCTGTTGCTGGCGGCTTCGGCGGCGCGGGCGCAGGGCCCCGAGCCGTGCTTCTACTCCGACTGGCTGAGCGAGCCGCGGCCCGCGCCTTGCCCGGAGGCGGCCCGATACCCCGATCAGCTCCCCCCGCCGCCGCGAGGAACGCTCTGGCTTCCGGCGGCGAATCTCCCGCACGTCTATAAGGCCGAGCGAATTCTGCGCCGGGGCCCGAACGGATTCGAGTACGACGGTCCTCTGCCCGACGGCGCATCGCTGCCCGCGATTCGCATCCAGACGGACGGACGGATCGCCCCCGAGCGCTTTCCGGACGGACCGCGCGAAGACGGCGGCCGCGAAGTCCCGGCTCCGCGTCCGCCGGGCGGGCGCTACTGCACTTACCTCGTGCTGATGGAACGCGACGCTTCCGGACAATACTACGGCGAAACCTCGGGGTCGTGCCCCGAGGACCATGCCTCGCTCGGGCTCGGGACGCCTCCACCGGGACGAATGTGGGCGCGCGTGGATAAGAATGGGGCGATGCGCCTCGCGCGGTTCGTCGTGCCCTCCTCCGCCGTCGGCCCCCCCGAGGCCCCGCCCGGTCCCGTTCCCCTTCTTCGCGCCGCGCCCGAGCCCGCCCCCGCGCCCCAGGCCGCCCCCCTCGCCGAGGCCAGGCCGGCCGCCGCGCCGGCGCCGGCCCAACCGCGCGATGCGCCGGGACCGCAACCGCCCGCGGCCGGCGCAGCCGCCTTGGCCGCATTGGGGTTGGCGTTGCTTCTCGCCCTCGGCGCGGCCGCCTACTTCTTCGGCCGCAGCCGCCCGTCACCGTCGAGCCGCGCTCCCTTCGCCGGCTCGTGGACGCGGCCCGGCGCGCCGGGAATTCAATCAATGCCGTCCATTCTCGAGCTGCCGCGCCCCGAGGCTTCCCCTCCGTTCTCCGGACTGCTCCGCGGACGGTATGAGTTCAAAGGGAAAATAGGAGAGGGCGGCATGGGCATCGTGCTCGAGGCCTTCGATCACTCCCTCGGGCGACGGGTCGCGATCAAGGTGATGCGCGCCGAGATCGCGCGCGCCGATGGCGCGCGCGACGCGTTCCTGACCGAGGCGAGGATCATCTCGCATATGTCGCACCCCTACATCGTCGCCATCCACGAGGTCATCGAGGATGCCGGCGGCGTGTACCTGGTCTTCGACTTCGTCGACGGCGAGCCGTTGTCGGCGGTATTGAAACGCCGCGGCCGCCTGCCGCTGGACGAGTGCGTGAGAGTGTTCACCTATGTGTGCGAGGCGATCGCGTGCGCCCATCGCAGCCGCGTTCTGCACCGCGACCTCAAGCCGTCGAACATCATGATCGACGCCGGGGGCTACGCGAAAGTCATGGACTTCGGCATCGCGCGCGAGGCCAAGGAAACGGTCACGCGGCTGACCAGCCTCGACATCTCGGGAACGCCCGCCTACATGGCCCCGGAGCAGCATCTCGGACGCTGCGCGAAGACCTCAGATATCTACGCCTTGGGCGTTTGCCTTTACGAGGCGATGACCGGAGCCCTCCCGTTCTCCGGTCCGGACTTCCTGGCCCAGAAAGAACGCATGAAGTACGCTCCACCGCAGTTTCTAGCGCCCGGCCTGCCCAAGGAGGTGGAGCTGCTGTTCGCCGCGACGCTCTCACCCGACCCGAAGCTGCGCGTCGCCGACGCGGCCGAGCTGGTCGACTCCCTCAAAAGCCTGCTCGCCTGACGCCCGGCGCCCTTGATGGCGCGGCAGCGGCTATCGCGCGGGCACGGGCGGCTCGCCCTCGATCTCGCGAATCTGATCTTCGACGAACATCCGCGTCCCCTCATCGAGGCGATAGGCGAGGGCCTTCTTGAAGAACTTGAGCGCGTACTTGTCGTTCTTCTCGCGGCGCAGGCAAAGCCCCATGCCGGTGTAAGCCTTCGCCGCGTACTCGTCGCCGAGCTTCAGGCGCTGGAGGGTGACGAGCGCCTCGGTGAAGGCGGCGCGCGCCTCGGGAATGTTGCCCTCGCGCAGCCAGGACGCCCCGGTCCGTTCGTGGTAGCGTAGGCGCCGCGAATCGTCGGGCTTGAGCTCGCCGAGCGCCTCGTCGAGCTCCTCGCGAGCCTTCGCGAACTCACCCTTCTCGATCAGCAGGTCGGCCTTCTTGAAGCCGGCGTCGACCGAGAGCGAGCGGCGCGCGGCGGCGGCCGGCAAGGCCGCGAAAAGGAGCGAGAGGAGCAGCAGCGTTCGCATTCGCCTTAAGGATAACGGATTTCGCGGAGTCGTCAATACCGGGCGGTCTCGGGGCGCCGAGGGTCGAACTCGGAACCTCGTGGTCCCAAACCACGCGCTCTGCCAATTGAGCTACGCCCCGTCGAGACCGCGGTTCGATTATAGCACTGTTAACAATTC
>JAHFCD010000146.1 GCA_023249695.1 Elusimicrobiota bacterium | reverse complement strand
GGCTCATCAAGGTCGAAACCGAGTTGCCGAATACGTCGTCGAGATACGCGAGGCGCTGCGCCGACACGTCGAGGATGTTCACGCGCGCGCCCATGCCGATGGCGATCTTCGCCGCGTTAATGCCGACGACGCCGCCGCCGATGATCGTGACGACGCCGCGCGCCACTCCGGGCACGCCGCCGAGCAGGACGCCGCGGCCGCCGTGGTGCTTCTCGAGGAACTGCGCGCCGAGCTGGACCGACATCTTGCCGGCGACCTCGCTCATCGGGGTCAGCAGCGGCAGGCTGCCGTCCTTCAGCTGGATCGTCTCGTAGGCGACGCCCTTGATCTTGGCCTTCAGCAGCGCCTTGGTCAGAGCCGGAGCCGGGGCGAGGTGCAGGTAGGTGTAGAGAATCTGGTCGGCCCGGAACAGCGCGTACTCCTCCTCGAGGGGCTCCTTGACCTTGATGATCATCTCCGCGTCCGCGAACAGGCGCTTCTTGTCGACGATCGCCGCTCCCGCGGCCTTGTACTCGTCGTCGGTGATGCCGGAGCCGATACCGGCGCCCTTCTCGATGAGGACCTTGTGGCCGTCCTTGACGAGGGCGCGCGCCCCTCCGGGCACGAGGCCGACGCGGTGCTCCCGGTTCTTGATTTCCTTGGGGACTCCGATGATCATGATCTTTCTCCTGTCGAAACGTTCATTTTAGGGAAGCCCGAAAAAATCGGCGAGCTCGTCCGCCGAGGAGGCGCCCCGCGGAAAGCCGCTCACGCGCTTGACCACCTCGCCGGCGCGGTTGGTCACGATGAACAGCGGGACGCCGCGCGCGGTCACGGCACCGTCCGGATCGAGCAAGGTGTCGGAGCCGAACAGGGCGGCCATCTCCTTGATCGGAGCGAGGTCCGTCGAGAGCCCCACGACGACGCGGCTCGAGACGCCGGCCTTGTCGAGAAAGCGGCGCAGGCGCACGATGTCGGGCGTCACCTGGTGGCAGACGCCGCACCAGGGAGCGACGATCACGGTCAGGCACTTCCCCGTGTTGCAGGTCGCGAGCGAGGGGCCCAGCGGGCCGCCCAAGGTGGCCAAGCGGACGTCGGGAAGCTTGGGGCCGCTCGCCCCGTCGCCGCAGGCGGCGGCGGCCAAAATCGACGCCAGGAGGACGGCTCGCATGGGCTTATTCTAGCAGATAGCCCCGGTCGGCTTGACGGCGGATGGGCGAGGCCGTATACTGCTTCCGTGCTCCGCGCGCTGCTCCTTGCCGGTCTCGGCCTGCTCCCCTCCTCCGCGCCGGCGGAGGGAAAGGCCGCGGCCCAAAACGGAGCCCAGGAGCTGACCGCCGAGCAGTATCACGCGGGCCTGCGCACCCTGCGGGGCTATCTCCAAAAACGCGGCGAGGACACGGAGACGGCCGAGCGCTTCATCTCGGTCATGGCGACCTCCCTCCCCGCCTCGGAGACGCATCGCGTTCCGGTGACCCACGACGTGTTCGCCGCATTTCTCCGCTATCAAGCGGCCTGGGCTCGGAAGACTCGCGACAGCAAGAACCCGAAGGTGGCGCCGGCTCGGCGGCAGGAAGAAGCCGCCCGGGCGGCCGAGCTCAAGGAGCGGTTCCGGACGATGGCGAGCGTCAGCTCTCCCGTGTTCTACCGCGTCTTTCAAGCCGCGGTCCGCGACGTTCGCCGGGCGTCGCGCCGGGGCGGCCGGGAGTACGCCGGGAACTCGGCCGTGTTCTTCGGCGATCAGGTGGACAACTCCTACTCCCACGTCGACGCGGGCGACGTCGCCCTCGAGAACGGCGATACGGCGGGCGCGATCGCCGAGGCCGACAAGGCCTTGGCGGAGAATCCCGCGAACGCGGACGCCTACGTGCTGCGCGCGGGCGCGGAATACGAGAGGCGGGACGACGCCTCCGCCGTGAAGGACGCGCAAAGCGCCCTGCTGCTCGACCCGGGCAATCCGCAGGCTCAAGCGATCCTCAGCCTATCCGGCGTGGACGCCGGCCGGGCCGCTCTGGCGAAAGCCGTCGCGGGCGGCGCGAGTCTCGCCGACGACGGTCGCCGCCAGGGCCTTCCCACCTTGGGCGGTACAATCGGCGAAGAGGCCGCCGGCGACCCGGTCGCCTCCCGCCCGCCCTCGCCGACCCCGGCGGTCGGCGCGCTGCTCTCGGCGGAGTACACCTCGCGCGCCGTCGGGGCGGCGAAGGCGGACGCGCGCTCCTCGATCGATCAGCTCGACCGGGCGCTGACGCTGAACCCGCGCAACGCCTCGGCGCGAAGCTGGCGCTCGGCGATCCTCAATCGCATCGGCGACTACGCGTCGGCGCGGGCCTCGGCCGACCTCTCCCTCAAGGGCAACCCCGATGACGCGTCCGCCTACTTCGACAAGGCCTACGCCCTGGCCGGCGAACGGGACGCGGCCGGCACGCTCGACGCACTCAACCGCGCGGCGCGCATCGACCGCGCCTACCAGCCGCTGCTCGACAAAGCCCTCCAAATCCCCAAGCCGGAGGATATGGAGCTGGTGTTCGGCGAGTGGGCCGCGAGCCACCAGCCGGAGGCGCCCCCGTCGCGCCGCTCGGGCTATCCGCTTCCGTTGCTCGCGCTCGGCGGGATCGGCGGCCTGCTGGCGCTGGGCGGCGTCGCGCAGCTGTTTCGAAAAGGCCGCTGAGCCCTCGCGGCGGAAAAAAAGAGCCGCGGCGGTTGAGCGAACCCGCCGCGGCTTCGGTGCTTCTGAGAGTGGCTCCGGGCCTAGGACTCGAACCTAGAACCTTGCCGTTAACAGCGGCCTGCTCCACCGTTGAGCTAGCCCGGATCGCGAACAGTATAGCAAAGTCGCGGGCGATTCCCATTCGCGGGCGCCGAAACCCTATACGCGCATATTTCGCTTTACCGTCAATTAACCGACATGGGCTTGACGGACGGCCGCTATCCTTATATCCTCCCCCGGTATGGCAGATACAATCGATCTACCGACCCTCCTGGCGGACGTGGTCTCTCGCGGCGGTTCCGACCTCCACTTGATCCACGGCATTCCCCCGATCGCCCGCATCGCCGGCGAGATCGGCGCGCTGCCGTACCCGGCGATGACCTCCGAGTCGATCCTCCAGATCCTCGATCCCTACCTGCAGGAATTCCATCGCGCGATGTTCAAGAAGGAGCTGCGGGTCAACTTCTCCTTCACGATCAACGAGGTCGGCCGCTTCCGTTTCAACCTCTACATGGCGACGGGGACGGCCGGCGCGACGATCCGCGTGATCCCGACGAAGACCTATCCGCTCTCCTCGCTCGGCCTGCCTCCGATCGTCGGCAATCTCGCGCACAAGAAGTCCGGCATCATCTTCGTGACCGGCTCGACCGGCTCCGGCAAGAGCACGACGATGGCCGCCATGCTCGAGTGGATCAACCAGACCGGCAAGCCCGGCAAGGTGATCACGATCGAGGATCCGATCGAAAGCATCTTCAAGCCCTGCCGCTCGATCTTCGTCCAGCGCGAGGTCGGCGTCGATACCCCGACCTTCGACATCGGCATCCTGGACGCGCTGCGCCAGGACCCCGACATCATCTGCGTCGGCGAAATGCGCGACGCCGAGTCCATTCGCGCGGCCCTGCTCGCCGCCGAGACCGGACACCTGGTCGTGACCACCTTGCACACGCGCGACGCGTCGAAGACCGCCCAGCGCATCCTGAGCGCGGTGCCGAACGCCGACCAGGACAACCTTCGCGAGCAGCTGGCGATGACGCTCGAGGCCGTGATCTCCCAGGAGCTTCTCCCCCGGGCCGACGGCAAGGGGCTCGTCCTCGCCTGCGAGATCCTGATCGCGACGTCCGCCGTGCGCCAGCTCATCCGCGAGAACAAGCTCGAGGCCATCAACGACGCCATCCAGGCCGGCGCCCAGGTGGGCATGGTGTCCAAGGACAGCTTCATCAAGAACCTGTATTCGAAGAAGATGATCACAAAGGAGGTCGCCCTGGAGCACATGCGCAACCCCGACCTCCTCAATCGCTGAGGATGCCCTCCGCCAATCCCGCGCGGAACGCGCCGAGCGATTCCGAGGCCGCGGTCGTTGCGCGCGTGCTCCGCCTCGACAGCTTCTTCCCCGAATTCACGGGCGACCAGTGCGCGAAGATCTTCCCTCGCAGCGGCGTCGGCGTTTACGAGCCCAATGAGCTCGTCATCGAGCAGGGCGAGAGCGGCCGCGACCTGTTCGTGCTCCTCGACGGGAGCGTTTCAGTGACGCTCAGCATGGGCTCGGCGGGAGCCGAGGTCGCCCGGCTCGGCCCCGAGGCGCTGCTGGGCGAGATGGCGCTGCTCCGCGACGGCTTTCGGACGGCGTCGGCCATGGCCCTCGTCCCGACGCGCGCTTTCCGTCTGATGTTCGAGGACATGGGCTACATCCTGCAGAATAATCCCGAGCTGGCGGCCCATCTTCAAGGCCTGGCCAAGCAAAGAGACTCGTGAGGCTCCTGCTTCTCGCCCTGCTGCTGCCGGCGGCCGCGGCGCGCGCGGAGGAGGCTTCCGTCGAGTGCCCCGCCGGCACCCACCGGATCGCCACGAACAACCCCTATCAGCCCTTTCAGTGCGTGAAGGAAGACGTCAAGAAAGGATTCGGCGCGGTCACCGGCCCTCAGGGCTTCGCCACCCGGCCTAAATGCCCCCGCGGAACGCGCACCGCCGTCTCGAGCGACGGCCTGCAGCGCTACCGCTGCGTGCGGATCCTCGCGGGCGAGACGGACCCCGAGTTGACGCCCCTCTCGGGCTCCGAGGAAGCCCCCGCGCTCGAGGAGGGCCAGGTCAACGACGACCCTCTGACCCGCGGCTGCCCGCCCGGCAAGCGCAAGGTTCGCACCAGCAACCCCCTGAGCCCGTTCCAATGCGTGGCGCAGTCGTCGCGGATCAAGGTGATCAGCGAGGACGCCTACCGCCGTTACACCGTGCCCGCCGAGCTGTCCTTCGAATACCCGCGCATGCTGCAGCCTCGCGACGGCTGGAAGGAGGACGTCCCCACGCTCTCCTTCACGCTCGACGACGGCTCGCCGGGGAAGCCCGTGATGATCGTCATCACGAAGGTCGAGCCGTCTCAGCCGACCTTCGTCGAGCTGGCGGCGGCCGTCGCCAAGGACAAGGATTGGCAGGGCGCCAAGGACGGCGGCTCGGTGCCGGTAGCCGGCGTCAAGGCGCGCATCACCTTCGTCTCGGGCGAGTCGAAGACCGCCTATGTGCCTCTCACGGACGAGGCGTATTATGCCATCGTCTACAGCGCGCCGGTGGAGTCGTACGACCTGTATCTCGGCGCGTTCAATCGCGTGCTGAAGACGCTCAAATTGATCCGGAGTGGAAAATGACCATGGACGCCGTCGTCGCGCGGGATGAAGGGCCGGTCCGCGTCCTCACGCTGACGCGCGCCCCCGGAAACACGCTCGCCCTCGCGGTGCTCGCCTCGCTGCGCGCCGAGATCGACCGTGCCGCGGGCGACCCGCGCGTGAGGGCCGTCGTGCTGGCGTCGGGCCTGCCGAAGTATTTCTCGAGCGGCCTCGATCTTCAGGAGATCATGGCGCTGCCCGAGGAGAAGCGGCCGCAGGCGTTCGAGTCCCTTCTGCACTGCTACCGCGCCCTGCTCGCGGCCCCCAAGCCCGTCGTCGCCTCGCTGAGCGGCGCCGCGATCCTCGGCGGTTGGATCATCGCGATGGGCTGCGACTGGCGGGTCATGGCCGAAGAGTCCGGCAAGGCGGCCTTGTCCGAGATCCGCCTGGGCCTGACGCCCACGCCGGCGCTCGTGACGCGCCTGTCCGCGCTCGCCGTCGACCAGCGCGTCGTCAAGGACATGGTCCTGCGCGGCCAGACCCTGCGCGCGGCCGAGGCCCTCGCGGCCGGCCTCGTCGACGAGATCGTGCCCGAGGCGCAGGTCTTCGAGCGCTCCCTCGCGCTCGCCAAGCGCCTGGCGAAGTCCGCGCCGGCCGCGTTCGCTTCCCTCAAGAAGGGCCTCAACGCCCCCTTCTTGAGCGAGGAGCTGTGGACCCGTTCGCTGTCGGAATTCAATATTCTGTTCGCCGGAACCGAAGCCCGCGAGGGCATGGCGGCGATGCGCGACAAGCGCCGCCCCCGTTGGGAGGACTGATGTACGACAAGGGACTGCTCAAAGGCAAGATCGCGGTGGTGACGGGCGGCGGCACGGGGATCGGCAAGGCGGTCGCGACGGCCTTGGCCCTCCACGGCGCCGACGTGGCCCTCGCCTCGCGCGACGGCGAGCGCCTCGAGGCCGCGGCCGCGGAGATCCGCGCGGCGACGGGCCGCAAGGCCATCGGCGTCTCGACCGACGTGTCCGACGCCAAGGCCGTCTCGGCCCTGTTCGACAAGGTCGAGGCCGACCTCGGCCCCGTCTCCATCCTGATCAACGGCGCCGCCGCC
>JAHFCD010000145.1 GCA_023249695.1 Elusimicrobiota bacterium | reverse complement strand
TTTGCGTTAGCCGGTCCGAGCATCACGTTATAGGCTTCCCTTTCCCGCGCCAGGGGGCTCATTTTGTCCCCGCGTCCGGGGGTGGTGAACTGATCGAAGTGTATCGTCTCATGTTCGACGACGGCAGCCAGATACCCGGGAGAAAAAAGGAATGCATCGATTGTAATAACGATGTCGCCATTCTCCCACGTGATCGCTGCATATGAATCGGGGTATCCCATGGCGACGCTGTGACCGGCGCGATTGTTTCTTACGCGAGTCGGCTCCATCTTCCCGAACTTCGGGCGATAGTCCGCGTAAGTATCTTTGAAGCCATTCGGCAAAACAATCATGCCGCTCCAATGGGCTGGCTTAATGCCATAGTCGAACCGAGTATTATCGAGCAGCGTCTGGCATAGGGCTGCTTGTTGAAGTTCCAGACTTTGGCGTTGCTGTTCCCAGGCAGAAATCTGCGTCAGGTTGGGGTCGATTCGACCTTTCTCATGATCGATACTTTGCGTCAAGCTCGCGGCATTCCCCTGAAGAGATTGAACCACATTGAGCTGGGTTTGAAGCGCCTGCAATTGCGTGGTAGACGGGAGATTTAGCGCGAAGGAGCTTGCATCCGGCGAGACGAGAAAAAGAATCGCAAGCGTGATTTTTTTCACGGCGTCACCGTGATTTCGATTGGAGCGGTCTCGAATTGAATCTCTTTGCCTCCGCTCTTCCTGTAGGGATCGTCAAAATAGACTGCCTTGATTTTGTATACCCCGGGGAAATCCAGGTGATAATCCCACAGCTCCGCAAAATCTCCTACCTGCGGAGGAAAAGAGCCGTGATCACCGCTGCATCGGACCTGATGCCAAGGGCGCGTGATGGTGGTTTCCCCGGGCTCGAGCTTTATGATCGGACGATGGGCCTGTTCCCGCTCCTTCTTCTTCTGCCGTGCGTCTTGAAGGTCCCTATCCATGAGTTCGTCTATTTCGCCCTCGGTCTTCCCCGCCTTTCTCCAGACGGCGGCTTTCTCGGTAGCGACAGGATCGATCCTGGACGTCATTCCCTCAGGACAAAGGGTGGAAGGAATATATTTCGATTCGGGCGCGGGAATAACCTTGCCGTCTGGACCGGTGATAACCACCATCACGCCATAGCGCCGTTCGTTCCCGATAGCTTGTCTGAAATTCTTGCGACCAGTGAAAAGCTCGTCCAAAACGAACATCGTCTTCTTTCCGACATTTTTTAAGCCGATCTTAATCCAAAGCGGCTCGCCGACTTTAATAGGTTCTTGGTGCTCATATTTGTCGAAGTCGACGCCCTCCCACGCGTGCTCATCGTTCGCCGATGGATGTTCTTTTTCCAGTTTTTCAAAATCCGTGACGATCTTGAAGTCATCCTGAAGCTTGAGGTCGGTTTTATAAACGCTCAGCGTCAGCTTGACCGGAGATTTGATGGCGCTGACCTCGGCCTGCGCCGGGACGGGCCGCGTTTCTGGCGGGGACAGCGGCGCCAACGACGAGGCCCGGCTTCCGTGCGGAACTAGAAGTAGGGCCATCACCAACGAGAGCATCCGCATATTGAACGCACCCCCAAATAAAATAGAAAAGAGAAAGCGAACTGTTCGTCGCTTCCCCTGGACTCATCCGGTTAAGGCCGGATCGTGGATACCCCGGGGCCGATCCCCCAGGCTACAGAGACACTTCCGCAAGGATAGCGCACGCCGGGCGCCGCAACGAGGGTCTTTCGCACTAGCAGGGGAGGGGTCGAACGGCCCCAAGTTTTGTCTTTAGTGGCGAAGTGATTCCCAATGGCCCCGCGCTCGTTACTTTGGCCTTTCTTTTTATTGGTTTGCGGGGTAAACTTGGCCGTAAGGCTCGCAAATGACGCAATCCCATTCCAACAGATCCACGACGGGAAGCGGCCGATTCCTCGGCATGGGGAAACGGTCATGGATAATAATAGGCGGCTGGACCTATCTTTTACTCTCGGTCTTGGTCTATCTGTCAGAAAAACCGGTGCCGCCCACGGCAAAAGAGATGCGCCTCGGGAAAATCCGCGCGGAACGCGCCGCGCTCGGCCGCGATCATCCCTGGGCCGGACGTTATGAATCGCGTGAGCAGTCGCTCGAACTGGCTCCAGAGTCGGGCTATGTTTTTACGCGATTCTATGACTTCGGCCCGTCCGAGGAGAGTGAGCGAGGATATTTCCGGGAGAAGAACGGGGCTCTCGCAGCTCCGCAATCGGGGGAACCTCAGTTTCAACAGGGGCTCCTGCCCATTCGTTGGGGGCGGCGACGTTATCTGATCCCGCGCGACAGCCTGAAGGATTTCGCGAATCATATTAATTTGGGCATGGAGCCTCGCTACGACCTGGCTGGATTTTTCTGGCTGCGGGCGGGTGACGAAAACATCCCGGCCGACGGGTTCCCCGATCTGCCGGATCCGGAGAGAAGCCTGTTGCGCGAGCACCCGCTTGACGCGACGATTATCAAACTAGGCTTGGACCACAGACGGCTGCAAGAATGGGCGTCCTCTGCCTCTGATATCGAATATGACACGGCGATTATTCTCGACGTCGGGCGGAGACAGGGCGCGCGGCCTGGGATGGTTCTTCACCCGCTCGGAGCGTATTGGGGGGAGGCGGAGATCAAGAGTGTTAGCGAAAATTCATCGCTTGCGACCTTCACGCGTCACCCCCGCTATATTTCGCCGAAGCTCGGATGGAAGCTGTCGACACGTTTTCAGAGCCACCGCCGCTTTACACACGCGGACACAGCCCTGCAAGTGACGGTGTTGACTTTGACGCACGCCCAGGTGATTCCATTCGTCGGAGGAATTGAAGTTATACATGGGCGCGGCTACCTCGCCGGGGCAAGCAGGAACGGTTTCAAGGTTCGCCTTACGGCGAGGATTTCCGTTCACTCCGTCGATAAAAAACTTCGCGAAGCGGCTCCGACGGACGAAATAGTTGCTTCGCTGGTCCGGAACACCGGAGGCAACACGATTCTGGAAACGAGGCAATCCGAGCATGATGCCGGCCCACGGCCGTATTCGAAGACGCTGACGTCCTATCGCGTCGAATGGAAGGGACAGCCGCTGGCTGCAGGGGAGTTCCCATTCGGTTGGGATTCAAATGAGCCGGATTGGGGTCGCGCGAAGTTCGTCATAGAACGCAACCGCCATCCTTACGCGCAAGCCGTCGATCGAATAAATTCAGAGGCCGCCGAGCGGCTCTTACACCTTCCGCAGGGCGGCTGGGAAAAGATGGCTTTAATGGACATCGAGGATTTGACCGCCGAACAGCGCGCGGCGTTCGAAAATTTCTGGGGACTGTCGGGAAGCTACGGACCGATCTTAAAGGCGCAGAGGTCCCTGGATGCGCGCACGACTTGGAAAAAATCTATCAATAACGCGGCTGCGCCCGCGCTCGACGCTCTCAAAAAGTCGAATCCTTTAGGCGACGTCGAATATCAGCGCCTCTGCGAGGCTATCCCCTAAACGGAATGGCCATTAGCCCCACATTGGGCGCAGACCGATGCCGCAGTTTTATATTCTCTCCGCCATGAGCCAAGCCAAAGCCTACGCCGCGATGAGCCCGACGACGCCGCTTCAGCCATGGACGTTCAACCGCCGCGAGCCGGGCGACCGGGACGTCCGCATCGAGATCGCCTTCTGCGGCATCTGCCATTCCGACCTGCACACCGTGCGCGACGAGTGGGGCCCCGCGGCCTATCCGATCGTGCCCGGCCACGAGATCGCGGGGCGCGTGACCGCGGTCGGTAAAAAGGTCCGCAAGGTCAAGGTCGGCGACCCCGCGGGCGTCGGCTGCATGGTGAACTCGTGCCGCAAGTGCGCAAACTGCCGCGCGGGCCTCGAGCAGCACTGCTCGGGCGGCCTCTCGTTCACCTATAACAGCGTCGACAAGGACGGCACGCCGACGCAGGGGGGCTACTCGTCGCACATCGTCGTCGACGAATCCTTCGTCCTCAAGCTCGCCAAGCACCAGCCGCTCGAACGCGTGGCCCCGCTTTTATGCGCGGGCATCACGACCTGGTCGCCGCTCAAGCGCTTCGGCGCGAAGAAGGGGACGCGCGTCGGGATCCTCGGCCTGGGCGGCCTCGGCCACATGGGCGTGAAGCTCGCGGCGGCGATGGGCGCGGAGGTCGTCGTGCTCAGCGGCTCGGCGGCGAAGAAGGCGGACGCCAAGCGCCTCGGGGCGCACGACTTCGTGCTCACCTCGGACGCGGCCGCGATGGCGAAGAACGCCGGACGGCTCGACCTGATCGTGGACACGGTGTCCGGGACGCATGACGTCGGCGCCGCGCTCGGGCTCCTGAAGACGGCCGGCACGCTCGCCCTCGTCGGCGCGTCGCCCAAGCCGCTGGAGCTTCCGGCCTTTCCGCTGATCATCGGAAGGCGGACGGTCGCAGGTTCCTTGATCGGCGGCGTCGCCGAGACCCAGGAGATGCTCGATTTCTGCGCGAAGAAGAAAGTGTACGCGGACGTCGAGGTCATCGCGCCGAGGGAGATCAACACGGCCTACGAGCGCCTGGCCAGGGGCGACGTGCGCTACCGGTTCTCCATCGACCTCTCGCGGCTGTAGTGCAAAGAGCCCAATGAAGAGATATGCTGTTGGCACCGCGCATGCTTCAAAAGGCTCTTGTCATTGTTTTCATCGCTTCGCTCGTTTCGAGCGTTTCGGCGGCCCCCGCCCCTGAATCGGACGGCGCTCGCGCCCAGCGGGGCCCGAGACGCGGCCTGATCCACCCGCTGCTGGACGTGGACCCGAGCCGGGAATTCCATGAGCTTCGGCCGTTCCAGCACAAGATGGCCCAGGAGATCGAACGCCTGCGCAAGGACGGGGCGCTCAGCTCGGCCGCCTATTATTTTCGCGACCTCGACAACGGTCCGGTGATGGGCCAGGGCGAGCACACGCCCTTCAAGGCCGCCAGCCTCCTCAAGGTCCCCGTGATGTTCGCCGTGCTCAAGGCCGCGGAGAAGGACCCCGGCTTCCTCGATAGGAAGTTCCCGGCCTTGCCCTACTCCGTCAGCCTTGACCAGCACTTCAAGCCCCTCAATCCCGCGACCGTCGGCCGGGAATACACCGTGAGAGAGCTGCTCGGGTTCATGATCCGGGGCTCAGACAACGCCGCGGCCTTGACCTTGACCCGCACGCTCAGAAACGAGCAGTATCTCGAGGTCTTCTCGGACCTGGGCCTGCGCATCCCCGACATCCGCGACCTCGACGATCCCGTGACGGTGAAGGAGTACGCGACCTTTTTCCGCATCCTCTACAACGCCTCCTTTCTCGGACGCGACCAGTCGCAGCTGGCGCTCGAGCTGCTCGCCGCGGCCGAGTTCAAGCGCGGGCTCTGCTCGGGCGTGCCGGCCGGCGTCGCCGTCGCCCACAAGTTCGGAGAGACGACGGGCGCCGACGGGCTGAAGATGCTCCACGACTGCGGGATCGTCTACCACGCGACGCACCCGTACGTGCTCTGCGTGATGACGCGCGGCGCGGACTTCGAACGCCTCGCCGGCGCGATCGCCTCGCTGTCGACCCTGGCCTACCGCGAGGTGGACGCCTCGGCGCGCCGCGAACGGGATTTAGTAGGATCGCCGGATGGAAGAAAACCAGACGCCGCTCCAAGTCGAGATCGATGAGGCCGTCGCGCGCGGCCTCTACACCAACCTCGCCTTGATCACGCACAGCGAGACCGAGTTCCTGTTCGATTTCCTGTTCCTTCAGCCGCAGACGGCGAAGACGAAGGTGCTCACGCGCCTGATCACCTCGCCGGTGCACGCCAAGCGGCTGCTGTGGGCGCTCAAGGACAACCTCGACAAGTACGAGGCCCAGCACGGCGCGATCAACGCGGGGCAGGCCCCGAACGAGCCGCGCGCGGGCGTCTATCAGTGAAGCCGGAGGTCCGGGCGCCGCGCGCTTCCCTCGTCTGCGTCGGCAGCGAGCTGCTCGCCGGGCAGCTGAACACGCACCAGGCGTGGCTCTCGGTGCGGCTGCGCCGCGTCGGCTTCGACGTCGCCGGGGAGTCGTCCGTCCCCGACTCGGTCGCCGCGATCAAGGTCGCCCTGCGCCGCGCGCTCGACGCCTCGGACGCGGTCATCGTCTGCGGCGGGCTCGGCCCGACCTTCGACGACCTGACGCGCGAGGCCGCGGCCGCCGCGTTGGGCCGCAAGCTCCGCTTCGTTCCGGCGCTGTGGACGGTGATCCTGAAGCGCTTCGCGCGCTATCACGTCGCCGTGCCGGAGGAGAACAAGCGCCAGGCCGAGGTCATCGCGGGGGCGACGGTGCTCGCCAACGAGGCGGGCTCGGCGCCGGGCCAGCGCCTCGAGTTCCGGTGGACGGACGGGCGCCCGCGCGCGATGATCCTGCTGCCCGGCCCTTATTCCGAGATGGCGCC
>JAHFCD010000144.1 GCA_023249695.1 Elusimicrobiota bacterium | reverse complement strand
ATTCTAATCCTTCCCGCTTACCAGGCCCCGTTAAAAGGAACGCCGAAGGCGAACGCGGATGATCGCCTGACCATGGCCCGTCTGGGTATTCTCGATTCGTTGCCGTCGCGTTGGAAGAAAATAAGCCGTCTCGACGCGCGCGAAGCGCGCGCGCGCCGTCAGGTCTTCACCGTCGAGACGCTCGGCGCGCTCACGGGAGACCTCCACTTCGTCTGCGGTCAAGACTCCGCCGTTTCTTTTCCCCGATGGAAAAAAACCTCCCGCCTGAAGGCTCTGGCGACCTGGTGGTACGGCGCCCGCCCCGGCGCGCGGGGCCGCCCTCCCGCGCATTTCCGCCGCGTTCCCGGCAGGTTTCCCTCCATTTCTTCGACGGAGATCCGTTCTAAGCTGGCTTTGGGTCAGGACTGCTCGACGGAGCTCTCGACGGCCGTGTCGGCTTACATCAACGACCGGAATTTGTACGGCAAAAAGACGGTGACCCGTTTAAGCACGGCGCTGTCTCCGGGCCGCTATGAACACACCTTGAATGTCGCCTCCCTGGCCGAGTCCCTGGCGCGCCGCTGGGGAGCGGACCCGGTCAAGGCGCGCCTGGCGGGACTGCTGCACGACATCGGCCGGCGGTACCGGCCGCAAGAATTGGCGCGCTACGCGCGCCGACGGCGTCTGGCGATTCCCGAACGAGCGGCCTTGCTCAGACATGATCCGATGCTGATGCATGCTTACGCCTCGGCCGACATCGCGCGCCGGGAATTCGGCGTCGCCGACAAAGAAGTGCTGGGGGCGATCAAACGGCACACCCTTGGGGACAGGCGCATGAATCTCCTCGATAAAATTTTATACGTCGCCGACGCGGCCTCGCTCGACCGCACCCACGCGTCGGCCGCCGCGACCCGCGCCTTGGCCTACGACGACCTCGACGCGGCGCTGAAGCGCTGCGTTTGCGAAAAACTCGCGCACGCGATCTCCCGCGAGGCCTGGCTTCACCCTCTCACCATCACCCTATGGAATTGCCTCGCGCGGCTCTGAACATCCAGCGCGGGCTGGCCGTCCTCGCGATCGCCGCCGTGCTCGGCGTCGCCGTCGCCGAGCGCTCCTCCCCCTTCGCCGCGCGCCTGCGGGACGGCCGGCCGTGGCCGTTCTGGCTCTCCGTGCGCGAGCCCGGCCGCGCCGTCGCGCCGTCGGTCCATCTCGGCGTGTACGACCCGGTGCGCCGCGTCCTCGTCCTCATCCGCGTTCCCGAGACGACGAAGCTCCAGGGAAATCTCACCGCCGCCCGCGCCTACCTGGACGCGCTGCGCGCCACCAATGACCCGGCGTCGGCGTCGCGCGCCGTCGAAGACCTCGCGCAGATCAAGATGTCCGCCCTTTCCCTCGAGCCGATCGCCTGGGAGGGCGCCGGCCGCCTGGGGCTCGACCTCGCCGTCGACGAGGACGAAGACGAGCCCGCCGTCGCCGCGGCCTTCGCGCTCAAGGCGCGGGGACGCTCGCCGCGCGCGCTGTGGTCCCTGGCCCGGCGCGCCGTTTCCGGCGTCCTTCACGGCGACAAGTCCGCCGCGGACGCCCTCCTCCTGACCCTGGAGCTGCGCCGCGCCCCGATCGAGAGCCTCGAGCCCGCCGTGCTGCCGGACGATTCCGCCGCTCCGGCCTTCCTCGCCCGCGTCTTCGAGCCCCGGCCCGGATCGCCCGCCGACGAAAAAGCGATCGTCGCCGAGGTGCTCAACGGCACCGACACCCCGGGCCTGGCGGCTCAGGCGATGAAAGTTCTAAGATCAAGGGGCATAGACGCGATGGTGCTCGGCCAGGCCCCGCGCCCGCGCTCCCGGACGGTTATTTTTGACCGGACCGGCGATTTCGGTCGCGCCGCGCGCGTACGCGCGGCGCTCGGCTGTCCAACGGCGATCGCGGCGACCCGGATCGACGCCCTGCGGGGCGTGGATGCGAGCGTCGAGCTCGGCGACGACTGTACTTTTTAGGAGAATTCATGGAACTCGTCGAAGTGTTGAAGACCGCCGTGGTGGCCGGATCCAGCGACATCCACATCGTGATCGGCAAGCCGCCGCTGATGCGCGTCAACGGAGAGATGGCGGAGATCCCGGGCTTCACGAAGATCACCGCCGAGGAGTCCAAGCGCCTCATCTACTCGATCCTGTACGAGGAGCAGCGCGCCAAGTTCGAGGAAACCTGGGAGCTCGACTGCTCGTTCGCGGTGACCGGCCTCTCGCGCTTCCGCGTGAACGTCTTTTTACAGAAGAACGGCGTCGAGGCCGTCATGCGCGTCATCACCTCCAAGATCCCGACCGCCGAGCAGCTCCGCCTGCAGAAGTCCATCACGGACCTCGCCGACCTGCCCCGCGGCCTCGTGCTGGTCACGGGCCCCACGGGCTCGGGCAAGTCCACGACGCTCGCCGTGATCATGGAGATGATCAACAACAAGTACGCCGACAACATTCTCACCGTCGAGGACCCGATCGAGTTCGTTTATGAGTCGAAAAAATCCGTCTTCCGCCAGCGCGAGATCGGACAGAACACGAAGTCGTTCTCGGCCGCGCTGAAGTCGGCCCTGCGCCAGGACCCCGACGTCATCCTCATCGGCGAGCTGCGCGACCTCGAGACGATGCAGCTTGCGATCACCGCCGCGGAGACCGGCCACTTGTGCTTCGGCACTTTGCACACCCAGGACGCCCCGTCCACGATCGACCGTATCATCGACGTGTTCCCGCCGCACCAGCAGGCCCAGATCCGCGTCCAGCTCGCCGTCGTGCTCGCGGCCGTCGTCTGCCAGCAGCTCGTCGCGAAGAAGGACGGCGAGGGCCGCGTGGCCGCGCGCGAGATCATGATCATGACGCCCGCGATCTCGAACATGATCCGCGAGGGCAAGACGCACATGATCTACGGCGCGCTCGACACCGGCGCCAAGCACGGCATGATCCCGATGGACAAGTCGCTGGCCGAGCTCGTGCGCACCGGCATCGTCGCCCCCGAGGAAGCCCTCCAGCGCGCCAACAACCAGGAGACCTTCAAGCAGCTGGCCGGCATCACGGGACGGAGCGGCGCGTCGCTGATGTAAGCATGACCGCTCCCGACCGCGTCGCACTGCTCCGCTCCCTCGAGCTCTTCGATCAATATCCCGAAGAGCGCCTGCGGGCGCTGTCCGCCTACCTGGAGCCCTTGTCGTTCCCCGACGGCGGCGAGATCTTCGCCGAGGGCTCGATCGGCGACGGGCTGTACTTCGTCCTCTCCGGCCGCGTGCGCGTGACCAAGCGCCTGTCCGGCAGCGGCCAAAAGGATTTGGCCTCGCTCGGCGGCGGCGACTGCTTCGGCGAGATGGCCCTGCTCGACGCGGTCGCGCGGTCGGCGGGCGCCTACGCGTCGGGCCCCTCCGAGCTCCTGCGCCTCAAGCGCGACGACCTGAAGGCCTGGCTGTCCGCCAACCCGAACGACGCGATGCAGTTCTTCGCGGAGCTCGTGCAGGTCCAGTCGCGCCGCCTGCGGCGCACCTCCGCGGAGCTCGCCCTGATGTACGACCTGTCGATCCTGCTCGTGGAGCCGGCCGTCAGCGCGATCTCGCTGCTCGAACGCGCGCTGGGCCGCGTCCTGCCCCACCTCGATGGAGACTGGTCGGCCTGCGCCTTCGCCTACAATCCCTACAACGAGGAGATGGACCCCGCCGGCGCCCTGGGCCCCGAGCCCTTCGGTCCCGAGGCGGCGGCCCTGCCGTCCAAGACGGCGGCCGAGCAGGCCTGGGCGGACGACCGCACGCTCGTCCTCGTCCTGCGCTCCCCGTCCAAGCTGCTGGCGACCTTGCGCCTGCGCGCCGCCTCCGCTCCCGACGAAGGGCGCCGCGCCGAGACCGCCCGCACGCTCTCTGCCGTCGCGCGCCTGCTGACCTCGGCGCTCGAGAATCTCGATTTCCGCGCCGACGAGGCGCTACGCAGCCGTCTCCAAAAGAGGACCAATGCCCAAGGCTTTTAAGACGGTCACCATCGCCGCCGCCCGCGCCATGCACGACAACAAGGCCGGGGACATTCTCGTGCTCGACGTCCGCAAGACGAGCCCGCTGTCCGACTACATGATCATCGGCACCGCGCTGTCGCGGCCCCACCTCGAGTCCCTCGAGGACAAGCTCGCCGAGGAGCTCGAGAAGGCCGGCCTGCGCGTGCATCACCGCAATCGCCCGCAAAGCGACCTTTGGCGCGTGCTCGATTTCGGCGGGCTCATCGTCCACCTGATGGTCGAGGAAGCGCGCGAGCTGTACGCGCTCGAGCGGCTGCACGACGGCGCCAAGGAGCTGGCATGGCGGAACTGACCGAAGTCCTGACGCAGACCGCGCGCAGCGGCGCCAGCGATCTGCACCTCGTCATCGGCAAGCCCCCGATGGTGCGCCGCCAGGGCATCATCGAGCCCCTGCCGGGGCTGCCCGAGCTCAAGGCCGAGGAATGCGAGCGCATGATTTACTCGGTCCTCACCGAGGCCCAGCGCGCGAAGTTCGAGGAGAACTGGGAGCTCGACGGCTCGGTCTCGCTGCCCGGCGTCTCCCGGTTCCGCCTCAACGTCTCCCGCCAGAAGAACGGGGTTGCCGCCGTGTTCCGCGTCATCTCGGCCAAGATCCCGACGCCGGCCGAGATCGGCCTCATGCCGTCGATCACGAACCTCGTCGATCTGCCGCGCGGCCTCGTCCTCGTCACCGGCCCCACGGGCTCCGGCAAGTCCACGACGCTCGCCTGCCTCATCGAGCAGATCAACCAGAAGCACCAGAAGAAGCTGCTGACGATCGAGGACCCGATCGAGTTCGTGTACGAGGACAAGCAGTCCCTCATCCTGCAGCGCGAGGTCGGCTCGACGACCAAGTCCTTCTCCGAGGCGCTGCGCCACTCGATGCGCCAGGACCCGGACGTGATCCTCATCGGCGAGCTGCGCGACCTCGAGACGATCCAGCTCGCGATCTCCGCCGCCGAGACCGGCCACCTCTGCTTCGCCACGCTGCACACGCACGACGCCGCGACGACCGTCGACCGCATCATCGACGTCTTCCCCGGCCACCAGCAGCAGCAGGTGCGCGTCCAGCTGTCGACCGTGCTGCAGGGCGTCGTCTGCCAGCAGCTGCTGCCGCGCAAAGGCGGCGGCGGCCAGGTCTGCGCGCGAGAGTTCATGAAGATCACGACGGGCATCGCGAACCTGATCCGCCAGTCAAAGACTCATCAGATCTACGGAGCCATCGAGGCCGGCGCCAAGCACGGCATGATCACGATGGACCAGTACCTGGCCTTCCTCCTCAAGCAGAACCTGCTCGACATCGACGAGGCGCTCGCCGCCGCGCACGATCCCGACACCGTCAAGCGCCTGATGGGCATGCCTGTGACCGGGATCCCCGAGCCGTCATGATCGTCGCCGCGCTCCGCAAGAAGCTCGTCTACGAGGCCCGCAAATGGGCGGACGCCCAGGGCGTTCCGCTGCCCGAGAACCTCGCGGTCAACGCGCCGCCCGCGCACGTGAAGGCGGACCTCTGCCTGCCCTGGCCGCTGGCCGCGGCGAAGGCCGCCAAGAAGAACCCCCTCGAGCTGGCCAAGTCCCTGGCCGAGCACCTGTCCAAGGTCACGGAGGTCGCGAGCGCCTGCGCCGCGCCGCCCGGCTTCGTCAACATCATGATCAAGCAGACGGCGTTGTGCGCCAACCTGAAGGCGATCACGCTTTCGCCGAACGCGTATGGAGAAGACGAAGGCGGGCCGAAAACGAAGGTGTTGATCGAATTCGTCTCCGCGAATCCGACCGGCCCTCTCCACATGGCGTCGGGACGGGGAGCGACGCTCGGCGACAGCCTGGTCCGCATCATGAAAAGGCTCGGCCGGGACGCGAAGGCCGAGTACTACGTCAATGACGGCGGCGACCGCGTCATCCTACTCGGCGAATCGATCATGGCCCGCTACAAGCAGGCCAAGGGCGAGGACGCCAAGGTCCCCGAAAAAGGCTACCAGGGCGAATACCTCGTCGATCTCGCCGCCGCCGCCCCCGCGGGCCACGAAAGCTGGGACACGCAGGCCTGGGGCCGCTACGCGATGGACGCTTTGCTCGCCTCCCACCGCGAGGACATGAATATTTTCGACGCGAGCTTCGACCGCTGGTACCTGGAAAGCGAGCTGTTTTCCTCCGGCGCGGTGCCGAAGACGCTCGAGTTCCTCAAAGGCCGCGGCATGGTCTTCGAGAAGGACGGCGCGGTCTGGCTCGGCACCATGAACGCCGAGGGCTCCACCGACGACAAGGACCGCGTCCTGGTCAAGAACACCGGCAAGCCGACCTACTTCCTGCCCGACATCGCCTACCACAAGGACAAGTACGACCGGGGCTTTGAGCGCGTCATCGACATCTTCGGCGCCGACCACCACGGCTACGTCCC
>JAHFCD010000143.1 GCA_023249695.1 Elusimicrobiota bacterium | reverse complement strand
GAAGAGCCGCTCGGTGCTGATCACCCGGGGCCCCGACGGCATGAGCCTGTTCGAAGAAGGCCGCAAGCCCCGGATCACCCACATCCCCACGCAGGCGCGCGAGGTCTTCGACGTTTCCGGCGCCGGCGACACCGTGATCTCGACCTTGACCTTGGCGCTCGCGGCCGGAGCCCCCCTGCGCCGCGCGGCCGCGCTCGCCAATCACGCGGCCGGCATCGTGGTCGCCAAGCTCGGCACCGCGACGACCGACGCCAAGGAACTCGCGAGGGCGATCAAATGAGCGCCTGCCTGACCGTGATTCCCGCCCGCCTCGGCTCGACGCGCTTCCCGCGCAAGGTGCTGGCCCGGCTCGCGGGCCGCACGATGATCGAGTGGTGCTGGAGGGCGGCCGTGGCCGCCCGCCTCGGGCCCGTGCTCGTGGCCGTGGATTCGCGCGAGGTCGCCGACGAGGTTCGGCGCTTCGGCGGCGATTGGGTGATGACCTCGCCTTCCTTGCCGTCCGGCTCGGACCGCGTCTGGGCCGCCGCGAAGGGCCGGCGCGAGCCGATCATCCTGAATTTCCAGGGCGACATGCCCCTGCTCAAGCCCGCGACGCTTCGCGCGACCGTCAAGGCTCTCGCGAAGGGCTCGGATATCGCGACCTCGGTGATCGCCTTGGGCGACAAGGCCCGGCGGAACGACCGAAATGTCGTCAAAGCCGTTTTGGCCGAGAACGGTCGCTGCCTCTATTTCTCCCGCGCCCCCGTGAGCTCCTGGGAGCATCTGGGGCTGTACGCCTACCGCCGGGCCGCGTTGAAGCGCTTCGTGTCCATGCCCCCCTCCCCGCTCGAGAAGAGCGAGAAGCTCGAGCAGCTCCGGGCCCTCGAGGACGGCATGACCATCCGCGGCGCGATCGTGCGCGAGCGCCCCGTCGCCGTGGACGTCCCCTCCGATTTGAGACGCGCCGAGACCATGTTGCGCCGAGGACATTAATGACCACTAAATACATCTTCGTGACGGGCGGAGTCGTGAGCTCGCTGGGCAAGGGCATCACCGCCTCCTCCCTGGGCAAGCTGCTGCAATCCCGCGGCCTGCAGGTCACGATGCTGAAGTGCGACCCGTACATCAACGTCGACCCGGGCACGATGAACCCGTTCCAGCACGGCGAAGTGTTCGTCACGGAGGACGGCGCGGAGACGGATCTCGACCTCGGCCACTACGAGCGCTTTCTGAACAAGGAGATGCACCACTACAACAACTTCACGGCCGGCAAGGTCTACGAGACCGTGATCACGCGCGAGCGCCGCGGCGACTTCCTCGGCAACACCGTCCAGGTCATCCCGCACATCACCGACGAGATCAAGAACCGCTTCCGCGCGGCCGCGAAGGGCGCCGACATCGCGATCATCGAGATCGGCGGCACCGTCGGCGACATCGAAAGCCTTCCGTTCCTGGAGGCCGCGCGTCAGATGGGCCTCGAGGCCGGGCGCGAGAACTCCCTCTACGTGCACGTGACCTTGATTCCCTACATCAAGGCCTCCGAGGAGCTGAAGACGAAGCCGACCCAGCACTCCGTGCAGAAGCTGCGCGAGATCGGGATCGCCCCCGACGTGCTCGTGTGCCGCTCCGAGAAGCCGGTCAGCCCGGAGATGAAGGCCAAGCTCTCCATGTTCTGCTCGGTGCCCAAGGAGTCCGTCATCGAGGCGCCGGACGTGGACAGCATCTACGAGGTGCCGATGGTGTTTCACAAGCAGGGCCTCGACGATCAGGTCATGATGATGCTGCGCCTGCGCACCCAGTCCAAGGACCTCGACAGCTGGAACGAGGTCGTGCGCCGCCTGAAGCAGCCGAAGCGCGAGATCGTCGTCGCGCTCGCGGGCAAGTACACCGACTACAAGGACGCGTACAAGTCGGTCAACGAGGCCCTCGTTCACGGCGGCATCGCCAACGAGGCGAAGGTCAAGATCCGCTTCCTCGACACGACGGACCCCAAGATCCACGAGCAGCTCGAGGGCGTGCACGGCATCCTCGTGCCCGGCGGCTTCGGCGACCGCGGCATCGAAGGCAAGATCCGGGTGGCCCAGCTCGCGCGCGAGAAGAAGATCCCTTACTTCGGGCTGTGCCTCGGCCTGCAGATCGCCGTCATCGAGTTCGCCCGCAACGTGCTGAAGCTCTCCGGCGCGCACTCCACCGAGTTCGACCAGAAGTCCCGCTACCCCGTCATCGACCTCCTGCCCGAGCAGAAGACGGTGAAGGACAAGGGCGCGACGATGCGCCTGGGCACCTACGAGTGCACCCTCAAGAAGGGCTCGCTCGCGCACAAGGCGTACGGCTCGCTCAACATCTCGGAAAGGCACCGGCACCGCTTCGAGGTCAACAACAAGTTCCGCAAGCTGCTCGAGGACGCGGGCCTGACCATCGCCGGCCTCCATGCCCCGAAGAACCTCGTCGAGATCGTCGAGCTCAAGGACCACCCGTGGTTCCTCGCGAGCCAGTTCCACCCCGAGTTCAAGAGCCGCCCCGAGGCGCCTCATCCGCTGTTCCGCGACTTCGTCGCGGCCTGCGTCGAGCGCGCCGAGACCTACGTGAGGAACCCGATTCATGCGTGAGAACGTCGTCAAAGTCGGCAAAGTCTCCTTCGGCAACGACCTCCCCGTCGCTTTCATCGGCGGGCCCTGCGTCATCGAATCCGAAAAGCTCCTGCGCACGGTCGCCCGCGCGCTGAAGAAGGCCGCGGGCAAGGGCGGGTTCGTCCTCAAGGCGTCCTTCGACAAGGCCAACCGCACCTCGGTGAAGTCCTACCGCGGCCCGGGCATGGAGGAGGGCCTGCGGACCTTGGCCAAGGTGGCGGCCGAGTTCGGCGTGCCCTGCGTGACCGACGTGCACGAGCCGGCGCACGCCGCGATCGCGGCGCGCTTCGTGGACATGCTCCAGGTTCCCGCGTTCCTCAGCCGGCAGACCGATCTTCTCGTCGCCTGCGGGCGCACGGGCAAGGCGGTCAACGTGAAGAAGGGCCAGTTCCTGTCGCCCTGGGACATGAAGCACGCCGTCGAGAAGATCCTGTCGACCGGCAACAAGAACATCCTCCTCACCGAGCGCGGCGCGACCTTCGGCTACGGGAACCTGGTCGTGGACATGCGCTCGTATGAGATCATGCGCGGCTTCGGCTTTCCCGTGATCCACGACGCGACGCACTGCGTCCAGCTTCCCGGCGGCAACGGCGCGACGACGGGCGGCCAGCGCCAGTTCGTGCGCCCGATCGCCCGCGCCGCCGTCGCGGTGGGCGTCGCCGGCGTCTTCTTCGAGACCCACCCCGATCCGGACAAGGCGTTGTCCGACGGGCCCAACGCCCTCGCGCTGGCGACGATCCCGTCGTTCCTGCGAGAGGTCCGCCGCTTCGACGCGCTGTCCAAGGAGCTCCGATGAGCCAGCCCAATCCGCAGCAATCCCAGCAGTCGAAGAAGTCCAAGAAGGCGGCCGCCCAGGAAGCGCTGATCTCCCCGCCGTGGTTTCCCGACGCGAAGTGGCACCTGCGCACGCTCGGCGTCATCTACGCCGCGCTGATCGTCGCCTACTTCGGCATCTCCCGCGCCCTGAGCAGCCTGCCCAAGCCCTATAAGCTGCGGCGTATCCCGATGGAGATGACCCCGTGGCTGAATCCCGGCGGCAAGGTTCACCTGCCCGAGGAGAAGCTGAACGCCCCCCCCGACGACGCGCCGGCGGCGACCGGGAAGTGAGATGCGCCCTCCTCACGGCGCTCCTGCTCGCCGGCGCGGCCTGCAAGCGGGCCGGCGGCGACGTCGCTGAGGAGCGGAGCCAGGTCATGCACGGCCTGACCTTGAGCCAATCGGAGAAAGGCGAGCCGACCTGGACCCTCAAGTCCAGCCTGGCCGTCCTGCGCGAGGACTCGAAGATCGCGACGCTGGAGCGCCCCGTGATGGAGTTCTACAAGAAGGGCAAGGCCGTCTCGCGCGTCACGGCGCTCGCCGGCGAGGTCATCACCGACTCTCACGACGTGCGCCTCTCCTCCTCGGTCGTTCTCGATTCCTTCGACGACAAGTCCCGCCTGACCACCTCCGAGCTGCTCTACAGCTCCGCGAAAGGCCGCTTCACGACGACGGCCGACATCGTCGTGCGCCGTCCCGAGGGCGTGCTCCGCGGCAAGGGCCTCGAGGCGAAGCCGGACCTTTCGGAGGTCCGGATCTTCAACCAGCGCTCCGTCCTAAGCGGAGCGCCGCGATGACGGCCCTCGCCCTGCTCGCGCTCCTGTGCGCCCCGGCCGCCGCCCAGTCGTCGGCGTCGCCCGTGGCGGGCAGCGTCGTGCGCAGCAAGGAATGGGTGATCCGCCGCGGCGACAACAAGGAAGAGGAGTTCATCGGCAGCGTGCGCTATGAATCGGCCGGCACGCGGCTGACCTCGGATTGGGCCCTGTTCAAGCACGCGGACCGGACCTGGCAGGCGCGCGGCGCGGTGGCCCTTCGCCGCGAGAGCTCGGACGGCGCCGTCCTCGAGGCGCGCGGCCAGAAGGCCGGCCACAACGAGGCGACCAAGCACGGCTATCTCGAGCCCGCCCCGGGGGAACGCGTGTCGTTCAAGCGCACGCCCGCGGGCCTCGAGCCGGACCTCGGCGAGAGCGGCCGCGTCTCCTGGAACGGGGAGAGCAAGGTGACTCTCTCCGGCGGCGCGAAGGTCTGGGGCCCCCGCCTCGAGCTCGCCGCCGACGAGGCCGTCTACGAGAAGGCCACGGGCCGCCTGGTCCTCAACGGAGGCCGCCCGGTCCTGCGCAAGGTCGAGGGCGAGTGGACCACCGCGCTCAAGGCCGACGAGGTCGTCGCGACCGATTCGCCGCGCCGCGTCGAGGCGCGCGGCCGCGTCGTCGGCTGGATGATTTTCAAGGATAGGGACAAGCTCAAGGATCTCGTCAAATGAAGCTCGAAGCGCGCGACATCCGCAAGACCTACGGCGAGCGCATGGTCGTCAAAGGCGTGAACCTGAACGTGGCGTCCGGCGAGATCGTCGGCTTGCTGGGCCCTAATGGCGCGGGCAAGACCACCTCCTTCTACAGCCTCGCGGGGTTCGTCACGCCCGAAGAGGGCCAGATTCTCATCGACGGCCAAGACGTGACCTCCCTGCCGATGTACGAGCGCTCCCGTCTCGGGCTCGGCTATCTCGCGCAGGAGCCGACGGTGTTCAAGGGCCTGACCGTCGAGGAGAACCTGCGGGCCGTGATCGAGCGGAAGGTGCCCGGCAAGCTCGAGCAGATGCGCCGGGTCAAGGCCTTGCTCGAGGAATTCGGCCTCTGGGACATGCGCCGCCAGAAGGCGTGGACCCTGTCCGGCGGCGAGAAGCGCCGCCTCGAGGTCGCGCGCTGCATGATCGGCGAGCCGAAGCTCATCATGCTCGACGAGCCCTTCGTCGGCATCGATCCGATCACCGTCGGCGAGCTCAAGGCCATCATCCGCAAGCTCGTCGGCCGGGGGATCGGCGTCCTGATCACGGACCACAACGTCCGCGAGACCTTGCCCATCATCGACCGCGCCTACCTGATCTACGACGGCCGCATCATCGTCGAAGGCACGGCCAAGCATCTGATCGAAGACACCCAGGCGCGCGACCTCTATCTGGGAAAAGACTTCAAGATCTAGAGGGCGGCGGCCGGCTCCCGCTTCCCCGCCGCGAACACGAAGGTCAGGCGATGGGCTTCATCCCCCGCGCGCTTCGTGAGCTCCGGCAAGGTCTCCGCGTGATCGATCACGCGCCCCGACTTGTCGACCGTCACCCACAGTCCGGCGTACTCTTCCAGCACCGCCCATATTCGTTGTCCCATGGGGACAATCTACGAAGAGTGGATTTCTAAGTTGTTACGGCGCCGGCTAGGTGTAGGACTCGAGGTGGGCGGTGAGGCCGGCGCGGCGCGCGAGGGCGACGGCGGAATCGAAGAGCTTCTCGGCCTCGGCGGTGCGGCCGCGGGCGTGGAGAATTTCGGCGAGGGACTTGCGGGCGAGGATAAGGCCGCGGTCTTCGCCGCCGCCGGCGAAGGCGCTCAGGGCGGCGCGGTAGCGGCGCTCGGCCTGCGGGAGCTCGCCGCGACGCTGGTGGATCTGCCCCAGGCCCCAGTCGACGAAGGCGAGGTCGACGCGGTCGTCGAGACCGGCGTAGAGCTTATACGAGAGGTGATAATTCTTTTCGGCTTCGGCGAGCAGGCCCATCTGGCGGAGGCAGTTGGCGAGGCCGCAATGGGCGTAGGCGCGGCCGAAAAGATCGGGGCCGGCCTTGAGGCGCTTGCCGGCTTCGACGTAAGCGAGACGGGCATATGAAAATTGACCGCGAATGCGGGCAATCCCCCCCAGCCCGAACAAGGCGTAGGCTTCGCCTTCGGCGTCGTTGCCGCGACGGAAGGCCGTGAGCGATTCCTTGAAATCGCGGTGGGAGCCGGCGAGGTCGCC
>JAHFCD010000142.1:3723-6446 GCA_023249695.1 Elusimicrobiota bacterium | reverse complement strand
GTATGTGGTCGAGCAGGCGGCCGGGGGTCGCGACGACGACTTCGGCGCCGCGCTTGAGCTCCTGGGTCTGCGCGTGGAAGCTGGCGCCGCCGATGACGACGACGCACTTCACGGGGGAGAACTTGGCGAGCTCGCTGATCATGCGCTCGACCTGGGTCGCGAGCTCGCGCGTCGGGGTCAGCACGAGCGCGCGCACCCGCAGGCCGGCCTTGGCGCCGCCCTCGGCCTCGCGGTCGGCGAGCAGACGGGTCAACAGGGGGATCGTGAACGCGACGGTCTTGCCGCTGCCGGTCTGCGCGGAGCCGATCACGTCCTTGCCGAGCAGCGCTTCGGGGATCGCGGTCGCCTGGACAGGGGTCGGAGCGGCGTAGCCGAGGGCCTGGATTCCTTGGAGGAGTTCGGGACGAAGACCGAAGGTGTTGAAGGGCATTTAAGAGCCATATAGTAGCAAAACCGGCCGAGCCCTGCTGTGGGCCTAATGGCCCATGTACGCGAGAGGCTGCGCTTATATAATGGAACGATGACACGCCATTTCGCCCGCGCGCTCGCCGCACTGATCGTAGCTCTGCCTCTCCAAGCCCAGACGATCCGGGTCACCGGCGCTTTCACCCCGGTGTACGGCGCGCCCGCGCTCACCGGCCTCGGCTCGCCGATCGCGATTTCGCCTTTCGCCCTGTCGCCGCTGTCGGCGGCGCCCTCGCTCGTCCCGACCCTGTCCGCGCCGGCGCTGACGCCCGCGCTCGCTCTGACGCCCGCCGCCGCCCTGCAGCCGGCGCTCGCGCCGGTGTCCTTGACCGCGCTCGACGTGACGATCCCGGCCGCCGCGACCCCGAATCTTCCGAAGGGAATTCCCGGCGAGGCTCTGTCCCCCGCGAACTTCGCGACCCCCGCCGACGGCTGGGCCAGCCGCTTCAACTTTCAGCCGGAAGGACGCTTCTTCGACGGCGGCCGCACGATCAAGTCCGAGACCGGCGCCGTCTTCACGGCGGTTCCCAAGAGCCAAGGCGCGGTCCGCGTCCACCTCGTCGAGCGCGCGCCGCTCGCCGCGCCCAAGGCCGTCCCCGGGACCGAGGGCCTCTCGGGCAAGGCGCTGCTCGATTCGCTCAGCGCGATCGCCGCGAAGGGCCACAGCCCGCATCCCTACAACGAAGCCTCCGACTACATGTTCTCCAAGGCCGACCACGTCGTCATCAACGGCGTGAGCGGCGTCGTCGACGCCTATTCCGGCATCTTCGTCCCCGGCACGGGCAAGGACGGCGGCGACTATCCCGAGCGCGGCGACTCCAACGGCGACGGCTTCCCCGACAAGGCCGGCATGAATGTCGAGCACACCTGGCCCCAGTCCCTGTTCGAGAAGGCCCTGCCGATGCGCTCGGATCTGCACCACCTGATGGCGACCTTCATGCACCCGAACTCGGTGCGCGGCAACATGCCCTTCGGCGTCGTCACGGGCCAGGCCGACTACGAGAACAAGGCCGGAGCCAAGCGCGGCAACGGCGTCTTCGAGCCGCCGGACGCGGTGAAGGGCCGGCTCGCGCGCGGCCTGCTCTACTTCTACTCGCGCTACAAGGACTCCCGGATGTTCGGCCGCACCTCGGTCGTGTTCTGGAACCAGCAGATCGACATCATGCTGAAGTGGAACCGCCAGTTCCCGCCGGACGCCTTCGAGGCGCGGCGCAACGATCTCGTCGAGGCCTATCAGGGCAACCGCAACCCGTTCATCGACGACTATCTCCTGGCCGACCGCGTCGGAGCCGACGCGTTCCGGGCCGGCAATCCGTCGCGCGGCGCGAGCACCTCGAGCGCCAAGCCCTCGGGCTTCAGGCCGTCCGGCCGCCGCTCCTCCAGACGCTGAAGGGCAGCAGCACCGCCGCCGCCGACGCGCACGCCGCGCCGAAGTAGAAGGGCGCCGCGGGCGAGACCTTGGTCCACAGAAGGCCCGCGAGCGCGCCCGCCGCGAAGGCCAGGGCGCCCGCCGTTCCCTGGAACACGCCCTGCGCCAGGCCGCGATTTCCGGAATCGCTCGCGTCGGCGACCGCGGCCCGAAACGAGCCCTCGATCAGCGCGGCCTGCAGGCCGTACAGGGCGAACAGAGGCCACAGCGTCCCCGCGGTGGACGCGCGCGCGAAGCCGAGGTAGCACAGCGCGTACACGCCCATGCCCGCGGCCACCGTCAGCCGCCGTCCGAAGCGATCGGCCAAATGGCCGGCCGTCGTCGCCAGGCTCGCGTTGACGAGGTTGAACAGCACGTAGGCGAGCACGACCGCGGTCGCGCTCATCCCCGCGTCGCGGCCCTTGAGGAGGATGAAGGAATCGGACGAGTTGCCGAGCGCGAAAAGCCCGTACACCGCGAGGAAGCGCCAGAACTTGGGCGACAACGGCGTCGAGGCGCGCGGCGCGGGCTTGGGGGCCGCCTTCACGGCGTCCGCCTCGCGCACGAACAGGACCAGCACGAGCACCGCGACGAAGGCGGGCGCGCCCGCCCAAAAGAAGATCGAGCGGTAGGACAGGCCCGCGCTCAGAAGCCACAGGCCGATCAGCGGCCCCGCGACCGCGCCGGCCGTGTCCATCGCGCGATGCACGCCGAACGCCTTGCCCAGGTGCTCCGGGCTCGTCGAGCTCGCGATCAGCGCGTCCCGCGCCGAGCCCCGCAAGCCCTTGCCCGCCCGGTCCGCGAAGCGGGCGACGAGAAGCCCCGGCCACCCGGCGGCCAGAGCTAACGC
>JAHFCD010000142.1:0-3713 GCA_023249695.1 Elusimicrobiota bacterium | reverse complement strand
GCGCGCGCCCGCGCGGTCGCTCCACCAGCCCCCGACGCCGCGAAACACGCTCGCCGACAGCTCGGCCGAGCCCTCCACGAGACCGACCGCCGTGGGCGGGGCGCCGAGCACCGTCGTGATGTAAAGGGGCAGCAGCGGCGCGATCATCTCCCCCGCGACGTCGGCGAAAAAGCTCACCGCGCCCATCCAATAGACGTTCCGGCCGACCCCTTTGACCATGGAAAGCATAATAGTAATGATGTGCTATCATTAGCCGCTTTCCATAGGAGAACCGTCATGAAACTCGCGCTGATTTCCCTGATTCTCGCCGCCGCGCCCGCCTTCGCCGCCGACGCCCCCAAGGCGGCCGCGCCCAAGACCGAAGCGCCCAAGGCCGCCGCGCCGAAGGATCCCTATAAGACCGACGACGAGCGCTCGATCTACACGATCGGATTCCTGATGGGCCGCAACGTCTCCTCCTTCAACCTGACCCCGGCCGAAGTGAAGATCATCCAGGCCGGGCTCGGCGACGCGATCCTCAGCGCGCAGCCGAAGTGCGACGTTCGCTTCTACCAGCCCCGCGTCAACGAGCTTCTCACCAAGCGCATGGAGGGCTCCGCGACCAAGGAAAAGGAGAAGGGCCGCGCGTTCACGGAGAAGTTCGTCAAGGAGACCAAGCCGCAGGCGATCCCCGGCGGCGGCTGGTACCTCGAGACGAAGGCCGGCGCCGGAGCGATGCCCTCCAAGACCGACACGATCAAAGCCCACTACCGCGGCACGACGACCGACGGGGCCGAATTCGACTCCTCCTACTCGCGCGGCGAGCCGACCGAGTTCGCGCTCAACGGCGTGATCGCCTGCTGGACCAACGGCATCTCGATGATGAAGGTCGGCGGCAAGGCCAAGCTCGTCTGCCCGTCCGACGTCGCCTACGGCGACCCGGGCCGCCCCGGCATCAAGCCCGGCGCGACCCTGATCTTCGAGGTCGAGCTCGTCGCGATCGTCGACGCCCCGAAGAAGTAAGGGCCTAGCGCGCTCGCGCGTGCCGGCGCATCAGGCAGTCGTTGGACACGACGAGCAGGCCCGCCTCGCGCGCCAGCCTCTCGCCGTCGTCGTGATAAACGCCGTCCTGCAGCCAGACGGCCTTCGCCTTCCCGGCGATCGCCTGTAAGATCGGCGTCAGGGCCTCCGACGGACGGCGGAACACGGCCACGACGTCGACGGGAAACGGGATGTCGGCCACGCTGGGCCAGCATTTCTCGCCTAGGATTTCCCGGTGTCCGGGATTGACGGGCACGATCTTGTAGCCGTGCTCCTGGAGGTATTCCGAGACGAAGTGAGAGGGGCGCTCCGGCTTCGGGGAGAGGCCGACGACGGCGATCACGCGCATCGCCAGGATCTTCGGGACGACGTCCTCCGGCGGGCCGTCTCCGGGGAGACGGCAGGCGTCAGGCAGCTTCCACGCCCACGTGCGCCTCGCCTTCGTCGATCTCGATGTGCGCGACGAAGGAGCGGCAGCAAACCGTGCAGTCCTGATCGATGGATTGGCCGTCCATGTCGGCGATCACGTGAAGCTCGGTGGCCTCGGCGCAATGCGGACACTCCAAGGTGACCCACTGGTCCAGCCGCTCGGTGGAGGCCTCGACGCTCTGCTCCTTGAGCACCGTTTCCATGATCTTCTCGGCGGTTTTATGCTCCGACGCGTCGGGATGAGTCTCGGCCGCGCCTTTTTTCGCCTTCTTCACCTTCGGTGGAGCTTTAGTCTTCGGCATGCTTTCAGTGTAGAGGGTGAAGCTTTTTCCGTCAAGGGGGATAATTGTTAATTCGCCGGCGCGACGACGATCACGAGGCGGCGGTTCGCCGCGCGGCCCTCGGGAGCGTCGTTGGGCTTGGCCGGGCGGAACTCTCCGAAGCCCGCCGCCGAGAGGCGCGCGGGATCGAGGCCCGCGTGCTCGTGCAGCCAGCGCGCCGCCGCCGTCGCGCGCGCGGCCGTCAGCTCCCAGTGGCCGCTGTAGCCGCCGAGCAGGCCCTTCTTGAACGGGGCGTTGTCCGAGTGCGACTCGACGCGCAGGGCCTTCGACGGCAGGGCCTTCAGCGCGGCGCCGACGCGCTCGAGCAGAGCCGCGCCCTGCTCCGTCACCTTCACGGAGCCGTCCTCGAAAATCTCGGCGTCGTCCAAGGTGATCGTGAAGCTGTCGCCGTTCTGCTCGACGAGCGCCTTTCCGGCCTGCATCTCCTTGAGCAAGGCGTCGGCGGCGGCGCCCATCTCCTCGCGCGTCTTGAGGAGGGCGGCGGCCCGGGCCTCGCCGGCCTTTTTGATCTCGGCGTCGGTCTTGCCGGTCGCGGCCTCGGCCGAGGCCAGCCGGGCGAGCAGCGCCCCGCGCTCCTCCTTGAGTTTGACGAACATCGCCACGCGCTCGTCCCTGAGCTTGACGAGGTCGCGCCCGGCCTTGTCGCGCTCCGCCGTCAAAACCGTCTTCATGCGCTCGAGCGCGAGCTTCTCCTTCACCGCGTCGGACAGCTTCTTGGCGAGCTCGTCCTTTTCTCCGACGACCGCGTTGAGCTTGTCGCCGAGCTCGTCCTTGCTCGCGCCGATCGCGTCGGACAGGGACTTGTTGGACTTGGTCAGGGTCGCCACCCGGCCCTCGGCGGCGGCGGCGCGGCCCTCGAGCTCGACGAGCTTGCCCTCGAGGTCGGCCTTCACGGCCTTGAGCGCGTCGACCTCGTCGGACTTCTCCTTGAGCTGCACGACCAGCGAGCCGGCCTTCGTCTGAAGATCCTCGATCTCCTTTTTCTGCTTCTCGAGCTGGGCGCCGGCGCAAGCGGTCATGGTCAACAGGAGGAGCAGAGGGAGGGATCGTTTCATGCCCAGATGATAAAACATCCGCGCGGCATTTTCGAGCGCGATGCGGGATCGTCTATACTCTACGGATGATGAAGCTCCCCCTCGTCGCCGCCCTCGTGCTGTCCGGCTCGTTCGCCGCGCGCGCGCAGACCCTGGACACGGCCGAGCCTCAGGCCGCCGATCTCGTCAAAAGCATGCAGGCCCTTCGCCCGACGGCCCTGCAGCTCCACCTCTCCTTCTTCGACAAGGACGGCGACGGCACGGTCACCCGGACGGAGACGGTCCTGAGCCTGCGCCAGCTCGGCCTGAGCCCGGCCAAGGCGAGCGCCACGGCGCTCCTCATCCACGTCTTCCTGGGGCCGAAGACCACGGGCCGCTGGAACAGCCTGGACATCAGCGTGAAGAATATCAAGCTCGGCAAGCACGGCAGCGACAGCGGAGCCTTCGACGCGGACGGCCGCTTCGACCCGGCGGCCTTCGAGCGCATGTTCGCCTCGTTCGACGCCAACCGCTCGAATTCCCTGAGCGAGCCCGAGATCCTGGCCATGATCGCGGCCAACGCGAAGCTGCGCCCGGGCGCCGAGTCCGCGTCCAAGCAGGAGTTTCAGCTTCTCCTGCAGATCGCCGCGGACACGGCCGAGGACGCGGACGGCAAGCGGATTCCCGCGATCTCCCGGAGCCGTCTTCAGGATTTTTACGACGGCAGCCTTTTCTTCAAGCTGGCCAAGCCGGTCTGAACCGCGCGGCGGCGCTCGAACATCGCTATCATGAAGCGCGGTCGCGAGGAGAGGAGCATGAGCGGAAAATTATTCGGTCGGACGGCTTTGGCGGTCGCCGCGGCGCTGGCGGCCCTGCTGGCCATCGCGCGCGGCGGCGGACAACCGCCGGC
>JAHFCD010000141.1 GCA_023249695.1 Elusimicrobiota bacterium | reverse complement strand
CACGCGCCCGAGAGCCGCGCCGACTTCGACCGCAAGGCCTCCGAGAAGTGGGCCAAGGACAGCACCTGGCGCGGTCTCGCCGTGGTCGCGACGAAAGCCGGCGGCCCCACCGACACGACGGGCATCGTGAGCTTCATCGCCGGCTTCTCCCAGAACGGCCAGGACTACGAGCACCACGAGATCGCGACGTTCCGCAAGGAAGGCGCGAACTGGCTGTTTGTGGACGGCAAGTCCCCCAAGCCGGAAACCCACGTCAACACCGGCCCCGACATCGGCCGCAATGACCCCTGCCACTGCGGAAGCGGAAAGAAGTTCAAGAAGTGCCACGGCAAGTAGCTAAAGGGCTTCCCCCGCCGCCTTGCCTGACGCCCAGGCCCACTGGTAGTTGAAGCCGCCGAGCCAGCCGGTGACGTCGACGACCTCGCCGATGAAGAAGAGGCCGGGGGCTTTCCGGGCTTCCATCGTCTTGGACGACAGCTCCGACGTGTCGACTCCTCCGCGCGTGACCTCCGCCTTGCCGTAGCCGACGGTTCCCTGCGGGAGGAACGGCCAATCCTGAAGCTTCTCGCAGAACGCGGCGAGGTCCTTTTTCGGGAAGTTGCCCATGTCGAGCGCCTCGGGAAGGTAGAGGTCGCAGAAGCGCTCGGCCAGGCGCTTGGGCACGAGGACGGCCATCTGGTTCTTGATCTCGAGCTTGTTGCCCTTGCGCGAGGAGAACCAGCCCATCAGTTCCTCGCGCGACAGCGCGGGGATGAAGTTGATCCTCACCTCGTCGCCCGGGTTCCAGTGCAAGGACGCCTGCAGCGCGACGGGGCCGCTGAAGCCGGCGTGCGTGAACAGCAGATTCTCGCGGAACACGACGCCGTTGGTCGTCATCACCGCGTCGAGGGCGATGCCGGAGAAGCCCTCGAGCCGGACCCGGTCCGCGTCGCTGAAGACGAAGCCGTCGAGCGCCGGGACGCGCGACACGATCTTGAGGCCGAACTGCTTGGCGATGTCGTAGCCGACGGGAGTGGCGCCGAATTTCGGGAAGGAAAGACCGCCGGTGGCGACCACGAGCTTTTTCGCCGGGAATTCGCCCTGATCCGTCGTCACGAGAAACCCGTCGTTTGTTTTGGCGGCGGCCAAAACCTTGTGCTTCTGAAAAAGTTCGGCGCCCGCCTCGCGGGCGCTCTTCACCAGCATGTCGATGATCTGCTGCGCGGAGGCGTCGCAGAACAGCTGGCCGTGCTTTCGCTCGTGGTAGGGGATGCCGTGGGCTTCGACCATCTCGATGAAATCCGCGGGCATGAAGCGCGACAGCGCCGACTTCGCGAAGTGCGCGTTCTCCGAGACGAAGTTCTCCGCGCCGACCTCGCGGTTGGTGAAGTTGCAGCGCCCGCCGCCGGAGATGATGAGCTTGCCGCCGGGCTTGGCCGCATGATCGACGACGGCGACCGTCAGGCCGCGCTTCGCGGCCGTGATCGCGCACATCAAGCCCGCGCCGCCGGAGCCGAGGATCACGGCGTCGAAGCTTTTCACGACAGGCGTTCTTTCAGGAAGGCGCGCAGCTCGCCCCAGACGCGCGCTTGATCCTCGGGGCTCATGTCCTTGAAGTGCAGGGTCAGCACCGAGTGCTTCCCGCCGGGAACAACCACTTCCCGGAAGCGTTCGCCGAAGCCGTCGCGCAGAGTCTGGAATCGCGCGGCGGTGCAGAGCGGGTCGCCCGAAAAACGCATGCCGAGCACCGGGATGTCCTCGTTTTTCGAGCGCGCGACGGCGTTGTCCCACTCCGCCTCGGGGATGCCGAGCGCCGACGCGCTGTAGGACGCGCCCGGCTGGCAGATCACCGGCGCGATCAGCGCCTTGTCCATCATCAGCGACAGCGCGAAGCGCCCCGTGAAGCACATGCCGATCGCGGCGACGCCCTTGCCGCCCCGGTCGGCGAACGCCTTGCGGGACAGGCCGCGCAGCCAGTCGGCGGCGGAGCTCTTGCCGTGCGTGCTCAGCACGGAGAACTCCTTCCAGACGCACGGCCAGAGAAGGGGCTTCACGCCGTAGTTCCGCATCGGCTCGCCGAACAGCAGGGGCATGTACACCGTGTAGCCCTCCGCGGCGATTCGGCGTCCGAGCTCGACGCACTCCGGCATCATCCCAGGAAGCTCGTGGATGAGCACGACGGCGGGGCCGGCGCCGGCGCGATACACGGGCTTCGCGACGCCGCCTTCGGAGAATTCGAAGCGCTCGAACCCGGGCAATTCCATGAGCGATTATAACTGTTTCCGGAAACAGCTATAATCATCTTCCCCCATGAAGACTAGCTCCCAGCTCCGCTCCGGCTACCTCGATTTCTTCGTCAAGCACGGCCACACCCTCAAGGCCTCCGCGCCGATCGTCCCCCAGGGCGACGCGACGCTCATGTTCAACTCGGCCGGCATGGTGCCCTTCAAGCCCTACTTCCTCGGGCTCAAGGCCGACCTCCGGCGCGCGACCTCCTCGCAGAAGTGCTTCCGCACGACGGACATCGAGCGCGTCGGCACGACCCTGCGCCACATGACGTTCTTCGAGATGCTCGGGAACTTCTCCTTCGGCGACTACTTCAAGCAAGAGGCCGTCTTCTGGGCGTGGGAGTATCTGACGAAGGAATGCGGGCTCGATCCGAAGCGCCTCTACCCGACGGTCTTCAAGGAAGACGACGAGGCCGTCGAGCTGTGGAAAAAAGTCGGCGCCCCGAACGCCGCCGTGCGCCTGGGCGAGGACACCAACTTCTGGAACATGGGGCCTACCGGCCCCTGTGGCCCTTGTTCCGAGATCTATTATGACCTCGGCCCCGAGTTCGCCTCGGGCAAGGACGACGTCGTCGGCGGCGACGGCGACCGCTACATCGAGATCTGGAACCTCGTGTTCACGGGCTTCGACCGCCAGCCCGACGGGAGCTTGAAGCCCCTGGCCCGGCCCTGCATCGACACCGGCATGGGCCTCGAGCGCCTCGCGTTCTGCGCGCAGGGCACCAAGTCCCCCTTCCACACCGACCTGTTTACGCCGATCGTCAACAAAGCCGCCGAAATAATCGGCGTAAACCCTAACGACCCCGCGCACGCCCTTTCATATCGCGTGATCGCGGATCACGCGCGCGCGGCGACCATGCTCATGAGCGAGGGCATCATCCCCTCGAACGTCGAGCGCGGCTACGTGCTGCGCCGCCTCGTGCGCCGCGCGGCGCGCTACGGCCAGCTGATGGGCTTCGATCGCCCGTTCCTCAACCTGCTCGTGCCCGAGGCGATCGAGATCTTCGCGCCCGGCTACCCCGAGCTGCGCGCGGCGTCGGCGCAGGTGCAGGCCGTGATGAAGACCGAGGAGGCGAAGTTCCTCGAGACGCTTCACGCGGGCGAAGGCGAGCTCGCGAAGGCGCTCGAGAAGTCCGGCAAGACCCTGTCCGGAGAGGCGGCGTTCCGCCTCTACGAGACCTTCGGCTTCCCCCTCGAGATGACGAAGGAGATCGCGGGCGCGAAAGGCGTCGCCGTCGACGAGGCGGGCTTCAAGGCCGCGTCGGAGAAGGCTGTCGAAATCGCGCGCGCGTCCTGGAAGGGCTCCGGCGAAAAAAATCTCACCGCGCTCGTGTCCACCGCGCCCAGGACGGAATTTCACGGCTACGACTCGCTCCAGACGCCCGCGACGGTGCTCGGATCCGCGCCCGCCATGGTCGTGTTCGATAAAACGACGTTTTACGCCGAAGGCGGCGGGCAAGTCGGAGACACCGGGGACGTCGTGTCCTCCGACGGTCTTACGGTGCTCGCGCGAGTCGTCGACACGCAGAAACAAAACGACGTTTTCGTTCACATTCTCGAGGAGAGCACGGCCTTGCCCGTCGGCACGAAGGTCATTCTGCGCGTCGACGCCGAGCGCCGCGCGCGCATCAAGCCCCATCACACCGCGACCCATCTGATGAACGAGGCGCTCAAGCGCGTGCTCGGCGGGACGATCCGCCAAGCCGGCTCCTACGTCGGGCCCGACAAGCTGCGCTTCGACTTCACGCACGCGAAGGCGATCACCCCCGACGAGCTCAAGAAGATCGAGTCCATCGTCAACGACGAGATCAAGGCCGCGCACCCCGTCGCGCCGCGCCTGTATCCCGTCGCGAAGGTGGCCGAGCTCGGCGCCACGACCTTGCTCGGCGAGGACTACGGCGCGGAGCCGCGCTTCCTGCTCATCGGCCCGAAGGGCTGGGAGGAGCCGAAGAACCGCTTCAGCCTGGAGCTGTGCGGCGGCGTGCACGTCGACAACACCGCCGAAATCCTCGCGTTCAAAATCGTGAAGGAGTCCTCCGCGTCCTCCGGCGTCCGCCGCATCGAGGCGATCGCGGGCAAGGCCGTGGAAGAATATGCCGCCTCACAGCACGCGGCCAAGCTCAAGGCGGAAGGCGACGCCGCGGCCAAGGCCGAGTCGATCGCGGCGTCCATCCGCGCGCTCGGCGGCAAGGCCGACGCCTCGGAAGGGATCAAGGCGCTCGAGAACAAGCTCGGGCAGCTCAAGTCGACCAAGCTCGCGGCGCAAGCCGAGGCCGGCAAGAAGATCGTCGAGGTCAAAGGCTTCAAGCTCGTGCTTCAGCGCCTGGACGGCGCGGACCCCAAGTCGCTGCGCGGCCTCTCCGACAAGATCAAGGCCGAGGTCGGCTCGGGGCTCGTGTTCCTCGCCGCGCCCGGAGAAGGCAAGCTCTCCTTCGTGCTGGCCGCGACGCCGGACATGGCGGCCAAGGGCGTCGACGCGTCGAAGATCGCCAAGGCGTTCGCCGCGGCGCACGGCGGCTCGGCGGGCGGGCGCGCGGACTTCGCGCAGGGCGGCGCCGCGGACGGAGACTGGGACAAAGCCGTGGAGAGCCTCACGGCTCTCATCTAGGAGAGAAGACCATGACCGTTTCGAAAGAAGTCGCCGCTCAGATCGACGAAGCCTTTGATTTTCGGGGCCACGTGACAGTTTCCTTCATAGACGGAAAGACGCTGGAAGGCTACCTGTTCAACCGGGAGCACTCGCCGTTCCCCAAGGGCGAGGCCTATATCGAGATGATCCCGAAGGACACGGACCAGCGCCTGCGCTTTCCGGCCGCGTCGGTCAAGTCCGTCGCGATCACGGGCAAGGACTTCGCCTCGCCGTTCGTGCCGCCCGCCAAGTCGTAGACCTCTAGCGGAGGTTTCGCGTCGTGTCCGAGGCGGCCAGCGCGCCGCGCGACATGTGCGCGCCCATGCCGGGGCGGGCCCCGGCCGCGGTCTCCGCGCGAGCCGGCGAGTCCTCCGTCGCGGCCACCACCGGCGCCGAGACGATCGCCGCGGGGGCGGGGGTGCGGCCGCCGCCGTTGGACATGGCCGCGGATGTCGTCTGGTCTCCCTTGCCGTAAACCGTGAAGGACCTCAATTCGCCCTTCAGGCCTCGCTTCCAGGTCTTTCCGGACTTCGGATCGGCGGGCGTGTCGGTGAAGGCGGCCGACGGGCGCAGGCCGGTCGCGTCAGGAGCGGCGTAGACGGCCGTGTACACGCCCGCCGGGGGCTCGTTGTCGAGGACGGCGAGCATGCGGTTCTCGTTGGGGGCCTCGCCGGCCACGCGCGTGGGAACCTGAATCACGCGGGTCGCGTTCGGAGATTCGAGCCCATCCTGGGAGACCTCTTGAAGATGGTGCATCGTCTTCCACAGGGAGCCGCCGCCCGTGAGGTCCACGAACACGACGGCGTAGATTCCGACCGCGACGAGCGCGTAGCCCGCGGCGGCCTCCATCGACTCCGACACGAGCGTGAGCACCGATTTCACTTTGGCGGTCATGAACTCAGTATAAGCCCGCGCCCTGCGTTTCGCAAGGGGGCTTTGCCAACTTTTTACCGCGAAACAAAGGGTTTTCCGTTGCCGTTCTTTAACCGGCACGAAACAACCCGGACACGATCCGACGGGATGTGCTATCGTGCGCCCATGGGCGCGTCCCTCGCCGAAATCATCGTCCTCGCCGCGGTCGTGTGGCTGATCGCCCGCGCGCTCGAACCCCTGCGCCGCCGCCTGGAGCGCCTGATTCTGCGCTTCCTCGCGCCCGATCGAGCCGACATCATCGACGCCGTGATCCAATCCGTCAACAAGAAACGAAAGGAGTAGCTTATGGCCAACAACTCGGACTTTTCCCCGGAAACGATCGCCAAGCTCGGCAGCCGCGTCGGCGTGATCGCCGTCGCCGTCATTCTGCTGACCGTGGTGATGAGCGCGTACACGATCATCGCGCCCGGCTACACCGGCGTGATCTTCAACATCTGGTCGGGCTCCCTGCGCACCGTCGGCCAGGGCCTGGCGATGCGCGTGCCTTGGATCACGCGCGTACAGAGCTACCCGACCGCCCTGCGTACCTACACGATGGTCATGCGCCAGGCCGAGGGCTCATCCCAAGAGGACGACTCGATCGACCTGCCCACGCGCGAGGGCCAGCACATCCGCCAGGACATCTCGGTGACCTACAACACGTCGGAGGAAA
>JAHFCD010000140.1 GCA_023249695.1 Elusimicrobiota bacterium | reverse complement strand
AGCCGTGCCTGGCCGGCCCGAAGCGCCCCCAGGACCGCATCGAGCTCGGCTCGGTCAAGAAGCAGTGGCTCGCGACCGACCTCCCCGGCTTCCTGAAAGAGAAGGACAAGAAAGGAAATCTGCCCGCTCCGGCAGGCACCGAGATCCCGGTCAGGAACTACAAGCTCGGCCACGGCGCGGTCACGATCGCGGCGATCACCTCCTGCACCAACACCTCGAACCCGTCGGTGCTCATCGCCGCGGGCCTCGTCGCCCAGAAGGCCGTCGCCAAGGGCCTGACGGTGAAGCCCTGGGTCAAGACCTCCCTCGCCCCCGGGTCCAAGGTCGTCATGGACTACCTCAAGAGCGCCGGCCTCGTCGAGCCGCTCGAGGCGCTCAAGTTCCACCTCGTCGGCTACGGCTGCACGACGTGCATCGGGAATTCGGGACCTCTCCCCGAGGAAGTCGCCAAGCCCGTGTTTGAAAATAATCTCATCGTGGCGGCCGTGTTGTCCGGCAACCGCAACTTCGAGGGCCGCGTGAACCCGCTCGTGAAGGCCAACTATCTCGCGTCCCCGCCTCTGGTCGTGGCCTACGCGTTGGCCGGGTCCGTCGACATCGATCTCGCGACGGAATCGCTCGGGACGGGCAAGGACGGCAAGCCGGTTTACCTCAAGGACATCTGGCCCACGAACGACGAGGTGGCGCGCGCCGTCGAGAAGAACGTGACGCGCCAGACCTTCCTCGCGCGCTACAGCGACGTGTTCGCCGGCGACGAGAACTGGCAGTCGATCGATGTGAAGGCGACCGAACTGTACTCCTGGGATCCCAAGTCGACCTACGTGCGCCTGCCGCCGTACTTCGAGGACCTCTCCCTCAAGCCCCGGACCCTCAACGACATCACCGGCGCCCGCGCGCTCGCGCTGTTCGGCGACTCGGTCACGACCGACCACATCTCCCCGGCGGGAAACATCGCCAAGGACAGCCCCGCGGGCCGGTACCTCGAATCCCAAGGCGTCAAGCCGGCGGATTTCAACAGCTACGGCGCGCGCCGCGGCAACCACGAGGTCATGATGCGCGGCACCTTCGCGAACATCCGGATCAAGAATCTCATGCTCAAGGACGTGACGGGCGGCTACACGATCCACATCCCGTCCAAGGCCCAGATGGCGATCTGGGACGCGGCGGAGAAGTACCAGGCGGAGAAGACCCCGCTGATCGTGATCGCGGGCAAGGAGTACGGCACCGGCTCCTCGCGCGACTGGGCCGCGAAAGGCCCGGCGCTGCAGGGCGTGAAGGCCGCGATCGCCCAGAGCTTCGAGCGCATCCACCGCTCGAACCTGGTCGGCATGGGCATCCTGCCGCTCCAATTCCTCGAGGGCGAGTCGGCCGCGACCCTCGGCCTGACCGGCTTCGAGACCTTCGCCGTTCTGGGCCTCGCCGCGGTCAAGCCGCGCGCGCCGCTGACGGTGCGGGCGACGGACGACGCGGGCAAGATCAAGGAGTTCTCGGTCCTGTGCCGCATCGACACGCCGATCGAGCTCGAGTACTACCGCTACGGCGGCGTGCTGCGCTTCGTGCTCGGGCAGATGCTGACCGGCACGAGCAAGACGCCGGTCGCGGCCTGACGGGGCCTTGCGGAAGCCGAGCCGGGGCCTTACACTAACGGCATGACCTACTCGTTCTCCGCCGTCGTCGAGAAGGAGGGCAAGCTGTTCGTCGCCCTTTGCCCGGAACTGGACATCGCCAGCCAGGGCAAGACGAAAAACTCGGCCCTGGAAAATTTGAAGGAGGCCGTCCGCCTGTTCCTCGAGACGGCCTCGCCCGCCGAGCTGAAGGTCGCCCGTTCTTCCCGCCCCTTCGTCACGACCCTCGAAGTCGCGGTCTGATGGGGCGTCTGCCGGTCGTCTCCGGCCGGGAAGCGATCCGAGCGCTTTCCAAAGCCGGGTTCGTCGAGATGCGCCAGGCCGGCAGCCACGTCGTCCTTCAGAAGAAGATTTCCGGCAGGACCATACGCTGATCGTTCCGGACCATCCTGAACTGGCGACCGGGACCTTGCGCGCAATCATCCGCAAGTCCGAGCTCACCGTCGACGAATTCTCGGCGCTGCTCTAGAACGCCGTTTTTCCGTCAGGGCTTGAGCTGGGAAGGCCAGGTCTTCTTGACGGCCTTCAGGATCGAATCGGCGACCGAGCGCGCGGACTCCTCGAAGCTGTAGACGCTGGCGGCGTCGGAGCCCGACCAGAGCACCTCTCCGGTCGGCACGAAGACGAGGCGGGCGGAAACACCCAGGCGTCCGTACGCCGTCACCGCGCGCGGCTCGCGGCGCACGACGCGGGTCGTCCGGTAGCCTTGAATGACGGTTTCCTCCGTCGTTCCGACGGTCCCGTCGGGATTCTGCACGCGCTTGGTCTTGCGGACGTAGACCGGATCCTGGTGCGTGTCGACGACGTCGGCGTGGGTCAGCTTCTCCCGCGGCTCGCGGAAATCGGTGATTCGGCCGAGGAGGAGCGCGTCCACGCCGAGCAGGCGGCCGATCTCCTTCGCGGCCTTGGGATCGGAGGCGGAGAGCTTTTTCTCGCGCAAGAGCTGGTCCACCTGGGCGCGCTCGACGAGGTTATAGCCCGCGGCGAGGAGGCCCTGCTCGAAGGCGCCGGACAGGATCTCGCCGGAGCCGCCCCGGTTCGAGTAGTCCGAGAAGCCCACGACGGCCACGCGCTTGACGCGCGAGAAATCGAAGCCGGATTTGACCGCGACGTTCGCGGTCGCGCAGGCGCCGAGTAGGAGAAGCGAGGCGAGGGCGTAGCGAGGGCTGAGCATCCGCCTATCATACGCCTTACGGAGGGCTTAGTTCGCGCCTAGAAGCCGCGGTCCCGCCCAGCTTCGCGATCAAGCGCGCTAGGCTTTCTTCAGCTTGAAGCGGCCCAGACGGAAACGGTGGAGGTTCAGCTCGGACTTTCCGCCGACGATGAGCTCCGCCATGGACTTGCCGACGATCGGCGCGAACTTGAAGCCGTGGCCGGAAAAGCCCGCGGCGACGAAGCCGTTGGGCGCGTCGGGCAGGCGGTCCATGATGAAATCATCGTCGGGCGTGTTGTCGTACCAGCACACGTGGCCCTCGAAATCGACGAAGCCGGCGAGCTCGGGGATGAACTGCTTGAGGAAGCCGCGGCAGGCCTTCTCGAACTTCGGCGAGAGCGTGCGCTGCTCGTCGGGGTCCGCGGCCTTCACGACGGGCCCCTTCTTGTGGCACGCGATCTTGATGAAGCCCTGGATGTGAACCGGAAAGCCGTAGAAGCCGCCGGTGAGGCTCGCGAAGACGGGGAAGTGCTCGGGGCGGTAGCGGCCGCGGCCCTCCTGGGGCCTCAGGAAAATCTGTTCCTGCTTCGTGACCTTGATCGGCACGCCCCACGGCTTGAGCAGCTCGTTGGACCAGTAGCCCGCGGTGAAGAGGAACTTCTCGGCCTCCCACACCTTGCCCGTCGAATCCTTGACCGACTTGATCCCGGTCTTGTCCTTCTGGATCGAGACGACCTTGACGCCGTTGCGGATCTTGACGCCCTTGCGCTGCGCGATGGACGCGGTCGCGGCAACGGCGCGGCTCGCCCAGATCATGCCGCCGTCCGGGTGGAACAGCGCCCACTTGAACGCGCCCGAGCGGTACATCGGATAGCGCTTCTTGACGTCCGGGGGCATCAGGCGCTCGAAGCGGATCTTCCGGTCCTTCAGCACGTTCAGGCTCGCCGACTCGTAGCCGACGGCCTTCGGCGCGAGCTCGATCATGCCGTTCTGCAGCAGGAGGGTCTCTTCGGCAAGGGTGTTCAGCTCGAGCCACATCGGCAGCGCCTTCAGCGCCATCTCGGTGTAGAACGCGTCCTTGCCGTAGGTGAGGCGGAACACGCGCAGGTGATCGCCCGAGGCCGCCCACTGGTTGGGGACGTCGCGCTGATCGAGGATGGTGACGGAATGGCCGAGCAGGGCCAGGTGATACGCCGTCTGCACGCCCATGATGCCGCCGCCGACGATGATCACCGAGTTCTTGACGCTCATTTGAGAAACCGCCCCCCAATCCTGCGCGCGACGCCTTCCGGCGGCGAGCCGTGGCCGACGCGCATCCACTTCCCGCCTTCCGCCTCGGCCATTTCGCCCAGCTCGACGTCCGCCGTCACGACCGTCGTCTTCTCGCCGTTCCATTTTCGGGAACGGACGCGATCGAGCATCAGCGCGTCGGCCGTCAGCTCGCGCGTGAAGCTCAGGCGGAAGTTGTCCGGCCGCGGGCCCGATAGCGTCCGGAACGCCCCGTCAAAAAAAAGCTCGATTTCGAATTCCCCGCCGGCGTCCTCGCACAGCTGGGCGAAGATCACCGTGATGCGGTCGGTGTCCGCGTCTTCCTGCGCCGAATGAGCCGGACCGCCGTAGCCGTAGGCGGTGCGGACCAGATTCGTGCCGTCGACGCAAAACAGCCGGCTCATTCTAACTTATTTTAGCAAACCTTCAGGATGAGGGCCCCCGTCCAAAAATCGTCGACGAAATGAAGCTCCTGGACCCTTGACGCCCCCATCCCAGGTCTTTACACTGACATGGTTCCCTTAATATGAAGCGTTGGTTTGCGCCCCTGGCGCTCGGTTTTCTCTTCGCCCTGTCGTCCGCCCGCGCCGCGGACGACGAGGTCGACGCTCCCGCCGCGACCCCCGCTCCCTCGGCCCTCAATTGGCGGGTCATGCCCGCCGACACGGGCCCCGGGCCGTCGCTCAGCGGCCTCGCCGGCACGCCCTCGCGCGGACTCCTCCGTGATTTCAAGATGACCCTGGAAGGCCAGCCCGAGAGCAAGGCGAAGGCCGAGCTCACGGCGGTCGTCAGCGACCTGATCAAGTCCGCCGACGGGGTCAAGCCGTCGGAGCAGCAGGTCTGGATCGACAACCATCTCGGCGAGCTCAACAACGCGGTCCGCCACCTGTCCTCGGACGCGCCGAAAAAGTTCGCGGTGCAGGCCGCCGCCCAGGCCGCCGGGCTCAACAACCGCGCCGAGCGCTGGCAGGAAGGCCGGGAGCTGGCCGACATCGCGCTCAACTACGATCCCACGGACAAGGACGCCCTGATCGAGCGCTCCCAGGCGAGCTCCGCGCTCGGCGACTTCGCGCGCGGCTACTCCGACGCCGACGCCGTGCTCCGCCGCTCCCCGGACGCCGGCGGAGCCTGGACCGCGCGCGCCGCCGCCTCCTACGGCCTCGGCAACTATCTGCAGGCCGTCGAGGACGCGCGCCGCGCGCTCGCCGTCGATCCCAACGACAAGACCGCCTACGCGCTGATGAAGCTGTCCGAGGGCCGCACGGTCGCCGCCCCGAAGTTCGAGAACGCGAGCCTGGCGCAGTCCGTCGAGCGCGAATACCACGGCATGGTCCAGCAGCTCAACCAGGTCGAGGCCCTGCGGCAGACGCCGCCGGAGCACCCGACCGAAAAGGCGGTCCGGCGCTTCGTCGAGACCGCGGGCTCCAAGCTCGCGGTCAAGGACTACCACGGCGCCATCGGCGAGGCCGACAAGGCCCTCGAGCTCGAGCCCGACAACAGCGACGCGCTGTTCTACCGCGCCGCGGCCGAAAACCTCCTCGGGCGTTACGGCGACGCCGACCGCGACGCCTCGCGCGGCCTGTCGATCGCGCCGTCGGCCGCGTTCCTGCGCGACGCCCGCTCGTGGGCGTACATCCGCATGGGCCGCTTTTCCGACGCGATCGCCGACGCCAACCACTCGCTCGAGATCGACCCGAAGAACCCCTACGCCTTCGCCAACCGCGGCCACGCGCTCGAAGGCCGCGGCGATTACGAGGCCATGGCGTCCGACCTCAAGGCCGCCGCCGAGCTCAACAGCCAGTTCGAGCCCGACTATCGCGACTCCACCCGCCGCCACGGCCTCAACCCGGCGCAGCTGACGCGCGAAAGCCCGGCGTCTCCGCTCGTCGAGCTCGTCCCGGCGCGCGCGCGCTCCTTCGGCGTCGTGCTTCTCTTCACCCTCGTCGGGGGCCTGCTGATCGGCTTCGGCCTCATGCACATCGGCAACGGCCTGCGCGGCGACCGCGACAAGAAGCTCCCTCCGTCCGGTATCGAGCTCCGCTACGAGCTCGGCAAGGCGATCGGCCAGGGCGGCATGGGCGTCGTCTACGAGGCGCGCGACCGACGGCTCAAGCGTCCCGTCGCGATCAAGATGCTTCGCGAGGAGTTCATGCTCGACGACGCGGCCAAGAAGTCCCTCGTCGAGGAGGCCACGATGGTGGCCGAGCTCCACCACCCCTCGATCGTGGATATTCACGCCGTCGAGCAGGACGAGCGCGGCCTCTATCTCGTGTTCGAGCGCCTCGAAGGCCGCACCCTCGACGAGCTGATCGCCGAGCAGAAGCTCCTGCCGCTCTCCGAGGTCAAGCGCGTGCTCGGCCCCGTCTGCGCCGCGCTCGCCTACGCGCACGGCCGCGGCGTCGTCCACCGCGACCTGAAGCCCGGCAACGTGATGCTGACCAAGGACGGCGG
>JAHFCD010000001.1:10551-28485 GCA_023249695.1 Elusimicrobiota bacterium | reverse complement strand
CTCGTTCTCGGCGTTGACAAAATGCTTTCGCACGATGCTCACTTTTACGGAGAAGTATTTCATCCTAGAGCCCCTTCCGGTAATTTCCCTCAACGACAAGTTCTTCGTTCTTCATGTCGCAGTAGGCGCGGGCTTCTTTCTTGGTGCTGAACTTAACCTGGATGCCGCAGTCCTCTTTCCCGTCAAAGTTTTGAATCACCGACGCGGCGAACCATCCACGGGGAAGTCGAGCGCAAACATGCCACCGCCTCGTCACCCAGAGTTCCATTTAGTTAACCTCCTGGCCGTTGCCGCCGATGATGGGGCGCGGCCAACCGCGAGAGCATCCCTGCGAATGGCGGTCCCCGCTGTCGGCGTTACAGCCCCGGCAGAGGTTGTATCCCGGCGCATGTTCGTGGGTGTTGACGCGGTAGCACTCGGGATGATTGCGGCAGTAGCCCCCGAAGTGGTCCTTCGGCAGACAGCCGCAACAAGGCAGTTTCTCGTCGAGCTTCACGGCGGTTTTGTTTCTCATGCTCAAAGTATAACAGGTTCGTCTTATGTTGTCAAGGGATAATTACCTTCACGAATTGCTCCGTGCGGCGCGCGCGCTCAACACGCCCGCCATTCGCGTCCTCTCGTCCAATGAGAAGGCATCGGCCCTCGGCAGGGTCATGGTTGATCCGAAGACGAGGCCAGGCACCGTGCGCCTCGAAGGCGCCGGCGGCACTGTCGCGCACGCCGTCAACGTCGGCACCGTCTCCGCGCCCCAGCAGCGCATCCTCAACGCCTTGGCGTAGCTCCGCGCCTGGGGCCTGGACGCGCCGGATCGCCGCCAGGTGGCGATCCTGGCGGACCAGTCGCCGACGAGCTCGGGGTACGCGAACAACCTGTCCGCCCTTAAGACGGCCGGTTTCATCGAGTACCCCGGCAACGGCACCGTCCGCCTGACGTCCACCGGGGAGGACGCCGCTGTTATAACCGGAGGACCGTCCGCCTCGGCAGAGGGAATGCGCGCGGCCTTCCTGGCGAAGCTCCCGCGCCCGCAAGCCCGCATCCTCTCGGCCCTGATCGAGGTGTACCCCGAGGCGATGGACAGGGAGGCCCTGGCCGAGAAGTCCGAGCAGTCGCCCACCTCGAGCGGCTACGCAAACAACCTTAGCGCCCTGAAGTCCTTGGGCGTCATCGACTACCCGGAGAAGAGGGCCGCGCGCGCGGCCTCGATCTTGTTCATCAAGGAGAATGTGTAATGAAAAGAGAACTGAAGTTGATCTTGGCGTTCGGACTCGGTCTGAACGCCATCGCCGGATACGGCCTCTACATCCTGAACAGGGGGGCCAACAAAAAAGACGCGCACGACGCCTCGATCTCCGAGGACACGAAGCGCGCCGCCGACGTCCTCGAGGCCCAGGCGGAGCTGAAGAAGGTCGAGTTCATGGCCAACATGGACTGCACTCTCGAGCGTGAGCGGAGGAGCAAAACTGCCCCGTGCGGCAAAGACGACATGACCGCCATCGGATACGGAATAGATGGAAAGACGATTTGCGCGGTTCCCGGAACCCGCGTGACGACTTCTCTCGTCTGCACGGAGAAGGAGAAATAAGGTGAAGTGCCTCGTCGTCTCACCCGCGATGGCCTGGTGTATCGCCATGGGTCTGAAGCGGCTCGAGACGCGCACGCGGCGCTTCCATTACCGCGGCCCGTTGGCCATCGCGGCGTCGAAGAAGATGAACTGGGAGCACTACAACTACCTGAAGTCGATCGCGATTCAGCTCCCCGCGCCCGACAAGCTCGAATACGGGAAGATCATCGCGACTACGAATTTGGTAGATTGCGTCGTGTTCACGAAGGAGCTCGAGCCGTTCGCCCTCTGGCCCGTCTACAAGGGGTTCGGCCTCTGGCTGAAGGACACGAAGATGTTGGACGTCGCAGTACCCGTCAAGGGTCGCCTCGGCTTGTTCGAGGTCTCCCTGTGAATATGCTCGGTGTCTGGTGGCGAGAGCGCCAGATTCGGAACAGCCACCCCTTCTCCTTCGGCCCGTCCTGGGTCGCGGTCTCCAGGGGCGCACTCCACGAACCGTTGGGTTTGGCGCTTAACCCGACGGCACCGAGCAATCCATCACCTGAATTGTGCCCGCGAACGGGAAGGCCACGAAATTGGCCGGAAGGTTGCGGATGCGGAGATTGCGAACCATGATCTGGACCATCCTGTTCTCCCAGCTCGTCACCGCCCCGTTTATACGAAGCGTATACACGCTCCCGAAGATGGTCGCGCTAGGCCTCGTCCTGGCCGCTTGCGCCTGGATCCCCGGCCGGCGCTCCACCATGCCGGCGCGTCCCTGGCACCTCTTCCTCGCGGTCTTCACCCTGACCACCGTGACGAGCCAATACTGGTTCATGTCCCTCTGCGGCCTGTACCTCTCCGGCGCCGAGACGCTGCTCCTGGCGGTCCTCTGCTTCTTCGCCTACCGCGCCGCGCAGGCCGGGAAGGTCGAGGACGCGCTCGAGGCCGGCGCCGCGGCCGCGGCCGTCTCCGTCGTCCTGGGCGCCTTCATGACCACCCAGGCGGGCCGCTGGGTGGGCACCACGGGGCAGGCCGCGCGCTTCGGGACCGCCCTTGCGCTCGGTGCCGCCATGGCCATGAACGGCGGGCGCTGGGCTCGAGCCGTGCCCCTGATCCTCCTGGGGATCGTCATGAGCGGGAGCCGCGGCGCGATCCTGGCTGTGGTCGTGACCTACGCCTACCTCTACCGCCGCCTGCCCTGGTGGGTCTTCGCAGGCTTCGCTGCGGCCGTGGCCGTCGTCCTCCACCGGGGCGGATCCTGGGCCCAGTCCGACGTCATGCGCGTCACCCAGGCCAAGGCAGGGTGGGCGGTCTTCCTTCAGTACCCATGGTTCGGCTGCGGGCCGTCCACCTTCCTCCCGGCGGCAATCGCCGCGAACCAGTTCCACACGCACATCCTCCCGCTGAACGTCCTGGCCACGCAGGGCCTTGTCGGAGCCGTGGCCTGGACCATCCTGGCGGTCGACGCCTGGCGCGCGGCGGGCCGGGAGGTGCGCGCGGTCTACGTCGCCGCGGCCGTCTGCTCGATGCTGAACCCGCTCCCGGAGTCGGCCTACGTCATCATGGCCGTCCTCTACGGAGCCAGCCAGCGCGGAGACGTCCTCGAGCCGCGCGCTTGGACCCGCCGCGCCGCCACGCTCGTCCTCGCCGGCGCCCTGCTCGTCATGGCCTACGCCGACCGCCAGGCCAAGATCGGCGACGACAAGGACACCGCGCACGAGAGGGACGCGATCGTGTTCATGAAGCGCGCCCACCGCTGGAACCCGTTCGAGTTCTACTACTTCATCCGCGTCACGCCTCACTGATGCCGAGGGACAAGTTCCCTGTTGGGCCTTGCGGAAAGATCGTCTTCCCGGCGGCAGCGGACGCCGAGACCCGCGTCTTCTATCTGAAGACGATCGCGGGCTACCCCGCGACGACGCGCTCGTACTTCTGCGCGAAGTGCAACGGCTGGAACATCACCTCGAAGCGCCTGCTCGTCGGCCGGCCCCACCAGAAATAAGAAGCCCCGCGCCTTGTCTCGGCGCGGGGCTCTGTCTTGTGGGCGCGACTTACTTGGCGGGAAGCTGCGCGGCGACGGCCGCGGCGGAGACGTCGGCGCCGGGCTTCGAGGCGTCAGTCTGCACCGTGGGGCTGTTCGGGTTCGCGGCGCGACGAGCCTTCAGCCACTCGAACGCGACTTGCGCGAGTCCGACCGCGACGGAGCCCAGGAGGACGCCGTTGACCGGGACCACCGTCACCTGCAGGCCGACGGCGGCGAGCAGGGGCGCGGCGAGCGTGATGCCCTTGGCCACGACGAGCTGGACCTTGGCGGAGGCGAGCCAGGCGGCGACGCCGGAGGCGACGGAGGCCGCGCCGCGGGCGAGCACCTTACCGGCGAGCTGGTTCATCAGGAAGTCTTCGGCGCGCTGTAGTAAGTTCATGACGCGATTGTAACAGGACTAGAGGCTTGCGTCAAGGCTCTTTCTCGACGAACTTATGGGCCTTCCCGTGGAGCTTGCGCTGCACGCCACAGCCCGGGAACAGGCACCGATCGCGGCCGGCGTCGGGTCCACCGAAGGGCCACGACACGCTCAACGCCCATTTGCGCGGAGGCAGCTTCAGCCAGGTGAACTTAAACGGGAACTTCATGGGCGGTCTCGAAGTGGTAGGGGTCCCAGCCGATGTCCACGGCGGGGTCGAAATCGCGCCCGTGCTTGGCCTTGAACTGGGCGGCGTCGTGGAAGCGCCCGCCCCACCGTCCGCCGCGGCTCTCCCAGTAGACTCCGAGCAGGCGGTACATCTCCTTGTGCTCCTCGGGGGAGTCCTCCTCGCAGTAGATCGCCACGCCGTTGAGGATGATGTACATGTCCGTGGCCAGGAGGTCGATATGCCGCGAGTCGAGCGTCTTCGAGACGCCCTTCAGAATGTAGATCTTCTGTGTCGCCAGGTCGCGCTGCCACTCCTGGACCTTCGCCTTGATCCCGGCCGCATTGGCGTAGATGACGAGCTGCGCGATGCGCGTGGTATGGGCGCACTGCAGCTCGGAGAGGTTCACTGGTGCCCCTTTGAGTTGAAGAGCGCCGAGAGGGCTTCCTTCGCCGGCGTCGCCCATCCAATGATCGCGAGTAGCGAACCAACGATGGCGAGCTCGATCCTCTCGATTCTGCGCGCGTGATTCTGCGCGCGAAGATCCTGGTTCAGAGTCCTCTCGTCGATGCGTATGAGCAGATCGCGATTGGACATCTTGTCTCGCTGCTCCCTCTCGGCCGCCAGGTAGGCTTCGATATCTTCTTTTTTCATATGTATCACTGATACTTTAGCGAAGAGTAGCCCATCCCCATCTGTCCAACGGGGCCGTAGAACGAAATCACAAGGTTATTCGCAACATCAAAGTCGCAAGTCAGGGCTCCGTTCTTCGCGGAGTTCGTGACGAAAGGGTTGTCGTTCTGGCTGTCGAAGCCGAATGAGCTGTAGGCCATCTTCGATCCCGCCATCCTCATCATGGTCAATTCCACGTTATAGGCTGCAGCTCCTACGGTGGCGAAGTTTATCAGCGAGGTCGTGAACCCGCACATCGTAAAGCGGATTTTGTAGTTGTCGGCGGTCTTGTTGTTCGACGTGACGATCAGTTTGAAGCCGGAGCCGACCTGGTTTAGGGCCTTGGCCGGGATGCTGAACCACTGAACGATTTCATCTGCAAGGTTCGTGGTGTTGTACGTTGATTTCAAGACGGCGGCCGTGGTGTCGTTTGGTCCAGTCGTGTCGATGAAGACCGAGTATCCAACCGACCAAGTGGCCGTGCTTGCCCCGACGCGCGAGGTGATCAGGCCCCGCGAGCTGATGGTCACAACAGGGTCTTCGGTCTCATTCGCGTAGAAGGTGAAAGCCGTGGAGACGGCCACGGTGTTCTTGGAGTAGAATCCCATGCCCGAAGCGTACGTCTTGCTTGCGTTCGCCTTAAATCTTGCTTCATCGCCAGCCGCGTTTCCGAAGCGGAACTCGCCGCCACTGGAATGAATCATTCCCTGGTTATTAAAGAAGGTGTTGCCGTACCGCGCCGCGTAGGTGTGATCGGTAAAGCTGTCGATGTTGAGAAGTGAGGTCGCGCTCGGGTTGTTGTTCCGCCCGATGCTGACTCCGATCGCGCTTGACTGCAGGAGTCCTTTCCCGCCTGGGTTTGAGATCAGGTTGCCCATGGTCATTCCGTAGGCGACCGTCGCGCTTCCACCCGCGACGGTGAAGGTCGCGCCGCCCACGGAGAAGGCGTTGCCCTGGACTGTCGTGGTTCCGATTACGGTCACGGATGCGACGGTGAGCCCGTACCTGACGAGCATGTCCCCCTGGATGGTCTTCGAGGAGGTGAAGGTGTTCGTCTCCGAGCCGCCGGCGACAGCCGTGCAGCTCGCCGCGTTCCCGTTCCCGTCAATGCCCAGCGGGTAGTTCCCGGCCGAGCAGAGAGTCGGCGCCGTGGTGATGTTGAGCTTCTTCATCGTCATCTGGTAGGCGACGGTGGCGGAGCCACCGGCCACGACGAACGAAGATCCGCCCACGGAGAAGGCGTTCCCGAGGACAGTTGAGGTTCCCACCACCGTCTGCTGACCCGTGACGTTCGAGTTCACGGTCGTCAAGGTCTGCGCGGTAAGTCCGTATCCGACGGTCGCGGAGCCGCCCGCGACGACGAAGCTGGACGTTCCGATGCTGAAGCCCTGGTCCTTGAAGGTCGCGCTCGAGGTCGCGGTCAACGTGGACATGCTGACGCCGGCGGGGGCAACGAGCGTTCCCGTCATCGGAGATCCGGCGCCACCGGAGAGCGGGAGGTCCAACGATGCGTGCCCCGTGAGAGAGGCCGTGACCGTGTTGAATGTCGGGCTCGCCCCGGTGTCGATGTTCTGTGGCAGGGAGAAGGTGAGCGCGGCGGGCGCCCCGGTGCGCGTGATGACGACCTGGTTGACCGTGCCGGTCAGAGTGTATGTGCTTGGCGCCCCGCCGTTGCCGGAGACTACGCCGGCTGCCCCGAGGGCAGGGAGGAACAAGGTCGTGTCCGCGGCGGACTGGTACGGCGTTTGGCCCGCGCCGCCGCCGGCGATGTTCGTGGCCTTGGTCGCCGTCGCCGCATTCCCCGAGATCCCGGCCGAGTGCGCGGTGGCGTCGTTGAGGTGGGTATAAAGCGCCCCGGATGTGACGGGCTCCGTGGAGGCCGACGCGCCGACCGTGGCGACGTGTGCGGCCTCGCAGTTCCCGGAGGCGTCCACGCCGAGGCACAAGAAGCCCGAGGCCGCATTCGTCCCGTTCGCGGCCAGCGCCGTAGCCGTCGCCGAGTTCCCGGTGACGTTCGAGGGCTGGCTGCACTGGGCCGTGCCCGCCGCATTGATCCCCAGCGCGACGTTCGGGAGTGTGCAGTCCACCGGATCGGCCGCCAGGGCCGTGGCGGTGTCCGCGTTCCCCGTGACGTTCCCGGTCAGCGGACCGCTGAACTTTGCCGCGGTCATCTGGTACGCCAAAGTCGCGCTTCCGCCCAAGACGATGAATGTGGAGCCGCCGACGCTGAAGGCGTTTCCCTGAACGGTCAAGGTGCTCGTCACTGTGGCCTGCCCGCGATCAGTGAAACCGGCGGACTCCATGGCGGCCGTGAAGGTCTTGCTCGAGGTATAGGTGTTCGATTCCCCGCCGCTCCCGGCCGGGACCGCGCAGGTGAGATTTCCCTGCGCGTCGATCGCGTTGGCGAATTCGTTTGCCGCGCAGTCAGTCGGGTTCGCGGCCAGCGCCGTAGCGAGGCTGGCCGTCCCGTTGAGTGCGCCCGTGAACGCTCCGCGGAGGTCCTGGGCGACGATGGTGCCGCTCGCGTAGACGACGACCTTGTTGCCGGTCGCGGTGTTCGACCAGACCGTGTTCGAGGTGACGTACAGGCCGACGTCGATGATTCCGCCGGTGTAGGAGCCGGTCGAGAGGTAGGCGCGCGCGTTGATCGTATCGACGTAGAGGACGTATTTCGTCGAGGGCACTCCTTCCATGAGCACGCGCACGAGCGCGTGAGACGGGGAGGCCAGGAGGAGGCTAGAGAGGATCAATAGATAGCGCATTGTCCGCCTCCACATAAATCGCGTAACGGTTCCCGCCCGTACGCGCGCCAACGACCGTCATCGTCGACCAGGTGACGGGACCGATGAAATCTACGGACGCGGCCCCGTCTGCCTCGATGAGGAGCGAGTACAGCTTATCGCCCGCTCTATTATACAGGTAAGTCGAGAGACCGCCAGGCCCAGCCGCTCCCGTCGCGCCAGTGGCGCCGGCGGCGCCGGTGCTGCCCGTAGCTCCCGTCGCGCCGGGCGGACCGTTCGCTCCGACCGCGCCCGCCGCGCCTGCGGTGCCCTGCGGACCCACAGGGCCCGCGGAGCCGGCGGCCCCGGCCGGGCCCGACGGTCCCGTGAGGCCGCGGTAGTCTCCGACGCAGAAATAGGCCTTCTCCACGAACGTCGTGTTCGCGCCGGCCGGGGGGATCGTCGCCGTGCCGGACTTCACGGCCGCGGTGAGCGTAAACCTGTTGCTCCCGGTCGAGACGGCCAGTAGATAAGGCGCGAAGGAGCAGTCGACGGGGGCGCCCGCCACGTTGACGTTCGTGCAGGACTTCACTCCCGTCGTGGCCGAGAGCCCTGATGCGTACCCGGCGTTGACGAGAAGGCCGAAGCCCATGTTGACGCCTGCGGTCGCGTGATAGGCTCCGCCCGTGTACCAGGCGTACACGGACGTCGAGACCGATATGAACGTGACCGTGCTGATCCCGTTGTTAAGATTTCCCGAGGTGACGGACTGCGACGGGACCACCGTGCAGGAGGAGTTGAAAGCGGCGTTCGATCCCAGGATTCCAGAGGTGATCATGTCGGAGATGGCCTTCTTGTTCTGCTTGGCCTGGTTAGACAGCCACTCGAAGTTCTCCTGCAGAGACGGGTCCGGCGAGATGAACGGCGTCACCTGGCTCATGGCCAGGGACGGGAGCAGGAAGAGGGCGGCGATTATGCCGAGGCGCACTACTCGCCCTCCTTGATGCGCTCGCGCGCCGCCTTCCGCAACTCGCTCTTCGGCGTCCGCTCGTCCCTGGAGTTCTTGTTCAGGTCGCGGTGGTAGACCTTCGCCTCCCGCTCGAGCTTCGAGAGGCGCCGATGATCGTCGCCGCCGAGCAGCCCGGCCTGGTTCTTCTTCTTCTCGTGGAGGGCGTAGATCTCGGCGCCGTTGGGCGTCTTGTCCATCTGGTCCTTGAAGTCCTCCTCCATGCCGTAGTCGGAGATCTTCAGGAGGCGGTTGATCCAGGGGAGCATCTGCACGAATGTCTCCGTCGTGGTGCGTCGCGCCGGGTCGTAGCTGGCGAAGTTCGTCATGCCCAGGCTGTTCGTCGTCCACTCGACCATGCGCTCGAGCTTCAGGAGCCCGCCGATCTTCTCGACGCTGTCCGGGATCGCCGTGCGCTGCCGGTACTGGTCGAAGTAGCGGCCGCCGGTGTACTCCTGAAGCCAGGCCTTGGGGATCTGAAGCGCCGGAGTCTCGGACGGGATGATGTTGTAGAGCTCGCCGAACATGGCCGCGACCTCTTTCGGGTCCTTCTTGGCCATGGCCATGATGATCTCGTAGGTGAGCGCGTGGATGATGCGCCCGCCGTCATCGTGGGGGATCGGGATGAAGACGGTCTTGTGCTTCCACTTCCCGCCCGGGAGCGTGCCGATCGGGATACAGGTGGAGTGGCGCTTGTCGTACTTGCTGATGCGCTTGTACGCCTCCTTGACCGTGACGCCGAAGAGGCCGAGACCCGCGAAGGCCTGCATCATCCCGGGAAGGATGTCCACCGCGGCCGTCTTCATGCGCGCGCCGCTGGCCGAGGCCGGATTGACGAGGACCTGGAGCGCGGTGACGTAGTGGCGCTGAAGGATGTTCGAGAACAGGAAGAGGTCGTTGGCCGTCTGCGCGCGCAGGCCGCTCACGCTCGGGCGGCTGAACGGGATGCCCGCGTAGTTCCTGACGTTGTAGGCCATCTGCGGGCCGTTCTCGCCGTGGGTGTAGCGGATCGTCGCCGCGGAGACTTTCCAGGCCGACGTCATCGTGTCCGCGCCGATCTGCATGGCGTGGCCGAGCTGACGCAAGGGCATGATGATCTTGCTCAGGACGCGCTTCCCGAGTCCCTGGTCCTTGGCGCTCTCCTGCTGGAGCTGATAGTTCTTCAGCTTCTTGCCGTAGGAGTTGAGGGCCGGGTCCAGCTCGAGACCGTCCATGCTCGTGATCTGCAGGATGTTGTCTTTGAGAAGCTGCTCGGCGTAGGAGTCGGGCTTGCCGATCGCGTGCTTGTAGGACGTCGGGAGGGCCTTGAAGAACTCGGAGAGGAGAAGGCCGGCCGAGACGCCCTTGCCGCCGTTGACGTCCGAGAGCCCCTTCCAGGTCTTCACGAAGTAGCGCAGCGGGGAGATGCCGAACACGAAGCCCATGTTCCAGGTCGTGTAGGCGAGCTTGATCGGCACGTTCGGGATGCTCATGACGCGGTGGATGAGCGACATCTGCGCCGGCGGCATCTTATTGAAGGCCTCGGCGATGTAGGGGTCAACGTCGTAAGCGACGGGGCGGCCGTCCTCCCAGATGCGGAGGACGCCCTTATGGATGTTCGTGCCCGGGATCAGCGCCGGGCGCTCGATGCCGGGCCCCTCGCCGGTGCGGAGCATTTCGGTCCTGGTCATCTCGCCCGGGTGGTCGGTGTCGGACAGCCACTTGTGCGTGAGCTTGTTCTGCTGATCGAGGTTGCGGGCCATCAACGCCTGGACCTTGATGTGGGTCGCGATGAAGGTGTCCGCGACCTCCTTCAGCGTGCCCGTCTGGGCCTTGATCCCGGCCGAGATGAAGCCGGTCTTCTCGAGGTATTCCTGGACCGCGTAGGTGACGTAGTTCCCGCGGTTCGGGATGATCTTGGTGTCCCACAGCTCGCGCCCGATGACGCCGAGGCGGAAGGCCTCCTCGTACACGGGCCAGTAGATGTCCTGGATGCCGTCGAAGGCCTTCTTCAGCGCGAGGAACTTGGCGTCGCCGAGCGACCGCTTCAGATAGTCCAGGTTCTCCTGCGCGGTGATCGGGTTGTGGCCGTGAGGGTTCCCGATGTCGGAGCGGTCGTGGAGGATGCGGTTGCTGAAGCCGTACTCATGCAGCTCGACGGCGCCGATGCCGTGCTCCTGCATGAGCGGGTTCAGAATCTTGTCGATCGCGAGATCCATGACGGCCTTCTTCTCGGGCAGCATGTCGCCGATCTGATAGACCCACTTCGGGTTGTGCTCGTCGGGGATGACGACGCCGGCGGCCTCCATGGCGTTCACGCGACGCATGTCGAAATAGTGGCGGTTGATGAGCTCCTGCTGCGCCCGGTCGGCGATGCTCTGGATCTGGACGCCCTTCTCCGCCTCTTTGCGAATGAGGATGTCGTCCGTCTTCATGCCCATCTCGCGGATGTCCTGGCGGCGGCGCTCCATGATCGCCTCGATGCCCTCGCTCTCGCCCGCGAGGAGGTCCTGGATTCCGAGCCAGGCGGCCTTGAAGTCGGGCTTGCGGTCCATCTCGTTCAGGAAGGCGGCGTAGAACTTCGGCGCCATCTTCTGAAGCGTGCCCGGGCTGTTAAGGAACACGGAGACGGCGTCGGCGTAGAGCTCCTTGGCGGAGTCACGGTACTTGATCTCGGCCGGAGGCGCGGACTCGCGGTCCCAGGGGCGCCAGAACTTGCTCATGATGACGAGCTCTTCCCGGATCTCGGTATTCGTCGCGCCGGGGCCGCCCGGGTTCATGGCGTCGCCGTGGAAGGCGTCCTTCAGGAACCGCTTGAAGCCCATGACGCGGCCGAGGAGGTTGCCGTGCGCCATGCTCTTGTCGGGGAAGTAGTCGTCGGCGTGACCCAGCTCGTGCGCGAGCGTCTTCGCGGCCTGATCAACGTCCTCGAAGAGGTCCGCGCGCAGCTTGATCTTGCCCGAGCCCGACGGGTAGAAGGCGCCGCGGGCGCTCCCGAGGTTTCGCTTGATCTCCGGGAACTTCCCGAGGAGCTGCTTCGCCAGTTGGACGAGCTCGGGCATGGCCAGGGGCATCGCCTCGCTCGTGGCCAGGCGCTCCATGGTGCTCCCCGGGGCGACGTCGTAGACGCCGGCGTCGCCGCCGTCCGACATCTGGGCGGGCCCGCGGTCGGCCAGGGGCCCACGGTCTTCCTGGGCCTCCTGCGCCTCGTCCTGGGGGAACATGAGGTCTCCCTCGGGGCCGTCTTCGTCCTCGTCGTCGTCCACGTCGCCGGCGCCCTTGTCGGACTGGTCGCGGCCCAGCTCGAGGTCGATTTCCTTCTCGCGGACGCGCAGCTCGTTCAGCTTCCCGGCGAACTTGAAGGGCTTGGCGGCCTCGGCGGCGAGCTCGCCCAGGCGCTTGTTCATGGAGGCGATGTTCTTCTCGACCAGTTCCGCCTCGCCCTTGAGCTTGTCGGGGCTGATGGCGCTGTCCATGCTGGCCAGGGTGCCGACGCCGCTCTCGGAGACCGAGGCAGTGTGCCCGCTCTTCCCGACCAAGATGACGTTGCCGCGCAGGCCCTTGGGCGAGACCAGGCGGAAGCCGCGGTAGGTGCCGAAGTCGTGGTCGCCGTAGTTCGTCAGGTTCGCGCGGACGAACGCCAGGATGGCCTCCCCGGCCTCCTTGCGGTCGGTGTACGTCTTCTCCTCGACCGTGAGGCTGAACTTGTCCCCGGCGCCGGTGTGCTTCGTGGCCACCTCGGCGTCGGCCTTGAAACCGGCGACGCGGGCGTGCGCCTCTTCGATCCGGGCCGGGAGCGCCGCGAGGTCGGTCTGCGCTCCGATGAGAGACTTCTTGTGGGCGATCTCGAGGTTCTGCAGCTTGCGGATCTCGCCCGACATCTTGATCTTCTCGACGATGAGGGGATTGCCCGACGAGGCGGCCTTCGCCTCCTGATAGGAGAGCGCGGAGCCGGACAGGTCGTCCACCTCGCGGAGGTGGTACTCGCCCTTGATGATCGGGGCGAAGCTCGCCGCCTTGGACTCGAGGAGCTGGAAGCTGTAGGTGTCGAAGGTGTTCTGGGTCGCGTACTGCTGAAGGCCCACCTCCTCGTTCGTGTTGCCCTGGCGGACGATGCGGCCGTCCATCTGCTCGAGCTGATCGGGGCGCCAGGGGATGTCCAGGCTGTGGGAGTTCTTCAGGAGCTTCTGGACGTTGACGCCAATTCCCATCTTCGTCCGGCTCCCGATGAGCACGCGGATGCGGCCTTCGTTGGCCTTCGTGAAAAGGATGCTGCGCGCCGCGTCGTCCTTGGCGTCGTGGATGAAAGCGACCTCTTCCTTGGGGACGCCGAAGGCGACGAGCTTGTTCTTGATGTCCTGGTAGACGTTGAACTTGTCGTCCTCGCCGGGCACGCCCAGGTCGCAGAAGATGAGCTGCGTGAGCTTCTTCTTTTCGCCCGCCTTCCAGTTCTTGAAGACGTTGTTGACGGCCGCGTTGAGCTTGCTGTTCGGGTCGTCGGGCAGGCTCTTGTCGATGAGGCGCATGTCGAGCGCGGCCTTCTTCCCGTCGCCGACGATGACCAGGGGGTTGTCCTTCCCGCCCGGCTTCAGGTTCTCGTACCGCTTCACCAGGCTCTCGATGAACGCCTTCTGCGTCTCCGAGGCCGGGACGGTGATGAGCTCGGTCCGGCCGCCGGCGATCTTCGGGAGGACGATGTTCGTCTTGTCCGCGCGCACGACGTCCGCGAACTGAAGGTAGCGGCGCATGAGCTCGCTGACGTTGTGGAACTTGGCGAACCGCTGGACGACGCGGTATCCCTTGCCGGAGGGCTTCAGCTCGAAGGAGTTGACGATCTTGCCGTAGGTGCGTGCCCAGGCGTCGAAGTGGTTCAGGCCCTCGGCCGTCAGCTCGTCGCTGGCCAGGTAACGCTGAAGCGTGTAGACTTCGGACATCGAGTTCGTGATCGGGGTGCCCGTGGCGAATACAACGCCGCGACCGTTGTTGAGCTTGCTGACGTGCTGGGTCTTCATGTACATGTCGAAGGCCCGGCCGGCCTCGCGCCCGGCGCCCAGTCCCTTCACGCCCCGCGCGATCGACGTCGGGAAGTAGAGGTTCTTGAACTCCTGGGACTCGTCGACGACGAGCATGTCCACGCCCAGCTCCTCGAAGGTGATGGTGTCGTCCTTGGCGATCTTGTCCGCCAGCTTCTCCATCTTCACCTTCATGCGGTCCGCGGCCCGCGCGAGGTCCTTGACCATCTTGCTCTTGCTGCCCTCGCCGGTCATCCGGGCCTGCTCCATCGCGCCCAGGATTTCGACGATCTGCTTGCGGTAGAAGTCGAGCTGATTCTGGCGCGACATCGGCAACTTGGCGAAGGAGGGGTGCGTGACGATGACGCAGTCCCAGTCGCCCGTAGCGATCTTGCTCATGAACTCGCCGCGCGTCTCCGGGCTCAATTCGCCGGCCTCGAAGGTGAGGATCTTGGCGCTCGGGTAGATGTGCCGGAAGTCACGGATGATCGCGCCCACGTTGGCGTTGAGGGCCGCGACCATCGGCTTCTTGGCCAGGCCGAGGCGGCGCCACTCCATGACCATCCCGGCCATGACGGCGGTCTTGCCGGTCCCGACCTCATGGAACAGGCCGATATTCGTCTTGCTGACGATCGAGCGGAAGATGGCATTGAGCTGATGCGCGCGCCACTTGAACGACGGGTTCGACCCGGGCATGGTCATGTGCGATCCGTCGAACTTTCCCACGCGGTGGGTGTTCATCGTCTCGTTGTAGATCTTCAGGAGTGGATCGCGGCGCTCCTTCTCCTCGAAGATCCAGGACTTGAACTTCTCCTCGATGTCCTCCATCTTCTGGCGGACGGCGTCGGTCTCAGGCTGATTGACGATCTTGTCCTTGGCGGGCCCGTCCCAGATGGTCGGCTGGCGGCCGTCGATGATGCTCTTGATGATCTCGATGGCGGACATCTTGGCCGTTCCCCAGGTCTCGTTGTTGCCGACGCTGAAGCTAAGGCTGCTCGCGTAGCGGCCCTGCTCGATCATCCACTTGCCGATGAGCGGCGCGTAGGTGGCCCGGATCGAGCCGCGCACGCCCGTCAGGTGGTCTACGAAAGCCTGCATGATCTCGCCGGGCACCCAGGGCACGCCGATGTTGACGGTGACTTCGTGGGCCTCGAGGTCCTTGGGCTGGACGGCCTCGAGCGCGGCCACGTTGTCCTCGTAGTTCTTCGACAGCGCGGCCGCCGACTTGGCCGCGGCGAGCTTCTGCTTGACGTTGCCGGACAGGTAGACGTCGGCGATCTCATGGGCGCCGCCTTCGGGGTTCTGGTAGACCAGGCCCTTCAGCTCGGACACCGTCTCTGCCTCGGTCTTCCCGGTCATCGCCGCGATCTTGCGGATATCGACCTTTCCGACCTCGTTGAGGACCGCGAGCATGGCGTCCGACGAGGCCGCCATCTTGTCGATTTTCTTGGAGGCGCGGATGACCTGCTTGCTGAAGATGTCGGCCTTGGCGAACTCCGCCCCGTTCTTGTTTTCGAGGGCCATGAGGCGCGGGAGGTTCGGGTCTCCGAGCAGCGCGGCCCGGTTCTCTTTGTCGTTGATGACGCCGTACTTCTTGACGAAGGCGTCGTACTCCTTGTTGAGAGTCTTGATGGCCTTCTGGATGGCGGCCTCGCCGGCGTCCTCGTGCTGGGCCGCGATCGTCTCGTTCATCGTGGCCAGGAGGTCGATCATGGCGCCGACGCGCTTGGGGTCGGCGTCTTTCTTTTCGACGAGCTCTTCGCCGACACGCTGCAGGACCTTCCCGTCCTTGATGACGTGCCCGCCGTTCTTGACGCCGATCGTCTCGTCCGACTTCTTCAGGACGTCTTCCTTCGTCGGGTCCGCGGCGTCGGCGTAGACCTCCTTCGGGAGGTAGGCCAGGGCGCGGTCGAGCGCGGGTCCGATCTCCCCCTTGTGGACGACGGTGAAGTCGGCCGCGGTGTACTGGCCGCGCTTGAAGGCGACCTCGCCGACGATCATCTCGGGGTGCTCGGAGAAGTAGCGGTTGAAGGCGTACTCGTTGTCGCCGCGCGTCTTCTGCTCGGAGTGGAGCCAGGACGAGTCGCCGGGCACTTCGCCCGGGAGGCGCTTGCGGAAGAACAGGATGTCGGTGATGACGGAGGTGTTGGCGTTCCCCTTGAAGGCCGTCTCCGGCAGGCGCACGGCGCCGAGGAGGTCCGCCTTTTCATAGACCTTGTCGCGCCAGGAGGCGTTCGCTTTGTCCATCGAAAAGCGCGAGGTGACGACGGCCATGACGCCGCCGTCGCGGAGCTTGTCCATGGACTTCACGATGAAGTAGTCGTGGAGCGGGTACTTGAACTTGTTGTAGACCGGGTCGTGGGGGCTGATGTCGCTGAAGGGAGGGTTCCCGATGACCATGTCGAAGTAGCCGTTCGGCAGGCGCACGGTCTCGAAGCCGGCGCTGCGGATGTCGGCGGTCTGGTAGAGCTGCTTGGCGATCCGGGCCGTGATGGGGTCGAGCTCGACGCCGACCAGGCTGCTCCCGCCCATGCTGTCCGGCAGGAGGCCGAAGAAGTGCCCCGTGCCCATCGCGGGCTCGAGCACCCGGCCGCCGCGGAAGCCCAGCGCCTCGACGGCCTTATAGATGCTGCTGACGATCTCGCGCGAGGTGTAGTGGGCGTTCTGCGTGCTGTGGTTGGCCGCCGCGTACTCCTCGGGCGACAGGAGGTCCCGCAGGGTCTCGTAGCGCGCCTTCCAGGAGGCCTCGCCCCAATACTCGAACGCCTTCTTGAGCTGACCCCACCCGACGTACTTGACTAGGACGGCCTGCTCGGCGGGCGTGGCCAGGCGCCCGTCGGCCTCGATGGCCTGGAGCGTCTTGATTGCCTCGATGTTGGCGTTGAAGCGGGCGATCTCGCCGGCGGGCTCTAGCTGCGTCTCCGGGGTGATGCGGAAGCCGACCGGCTCCTGCGCTAGCTCTCGGCCCCGGACGCTTGGAGGTAGGTGTTCATCGCCAGGTCCTCCGCTTCCCGCTCCGCCTGCTCCGGCAGAACCTCCCCCTTCTTCAGGAGGAGCGCCTTCTGCTGTTCGTACAGGATCTCCAGGCAGGACGCCAGGCCCTTCAGGTGCTCCTGAAGCGTCCCCTCCTTCCTCAACTTCTTGAAGAGTTCGGGGTTGATTTCCTGCAATCTGGACGAGGCCTTCTGGACCCAAAGGCTCAGGTCCTTTTCCGGCTCCTCCGGCGGTTTTTCCTTCGACATTGGATTCCTCTGAAAGTGTAGCGGAATTGGGCGTAGAATTCAAGGCCTTCCCGGGGTTCAAAGCGGCCTTTATTTCGGCCCGAACCTTCAGGGTCTTCTCGAGGATCTTATCCGCGCCCTTGGTCTTGGTGCTCGTCATCTCGACGAACTCGGGCACGCGCTCGATGATCGCCTCGGCGAGGGCTTTCGCCTCCTCGAGCGTGTCCTCCGAGGAGACGCGCAGACCGGTCGGAAGGTGGGTGATGCTCCACGTCGGAAGGGCGCCGCTCTGGGAGACGACCCGATGAATTCCGATGGACCCGGAGACGAATCCCGTCACCGGGATCGGGAACTTCTCCTGCCCCTTGCGAATGATGTCGAACCCCTTCGGCTCCCAGACGGGCGCGTCCGGCTTGACCTCGACCGCGGCCGGCGCGACGGTGGACGGCGCGTTGATGGCGGTGGACTCGGGGTTGAGCGGGGCGTCCGAGCGGAGCCCCAGGCGGCCGCCCTCGGTGAGCGTCGCGGCCAGGTGCTCCTCGACGCGCGTCTTCATGAGCGCGTAGGCCTCTTCTCCGGCGGACTCCTTCACGGCCTCGAGTTCGGAGGTGAACTTCTCCTTCAGCTTCAGGGCCTTCTCCCCGTTGACGTCCTCGGCCTCGGCGGCGTCCACCTTCTCGACGAGCGTCTTCAAGGTCGCCTCGGTCTTGTCCAGCTTCTCGTGGAAGTCCTTCGCGCCCTTGGGCGCCGGGATGGCCGCGTAGGCGCTGTCCGGCACGGCCTCCATCTTGTGGCCGCTACCGCGCGTCTTCTGAAGGCTGGCGATCTGCTCGGCGGAGGCCGGGAGTAATTCCCCGGAGGCCAGGCTCTCGGCGCCCAGGCCGCCGGTGTTGTGGATGAACTTGCCGTCCGCGCCGTACACGGTCGCGTTGTAGGCGTTCCCGTAGCCCTCCTTCCCGCCCTCTTTGAGCTTGAAGATGTTCTGGCCGTCGGTCAGGACGTCGCCGGTCTTGTAGGGGTGCTCCGGCGGGACGTAGGTGGAGAGGGATTCGACGTGCTCCTGGATGGCCTGCTCGGGCAGGACGCCCTCGGCGAGCTTGGCCTCGACGGTCTCGATGCTCGGCGGACCGGCCGGGACGGTCGGCGCCGCGGG
>JAHFCD010000001.1:0-10451 GCA_023249695.1 Elusimicrobiota bacterium | reverse complement strand
TCGAACATCTCCGCGCGCAGGCGCATGAAGCGGACGTTCGACTTGGTCATGGCCGTCTGCTCTTCCTCGGGGAGGTTCTTCCAGATGTTGTACAGGCCCTCGTCCGGGATGATCGAGAGGCCGCGCTCCTTGTTGACCGCCTTCAGCCAGACGTTCTCGAAGCGGGGGCCGAGGGAGGCGCGGAGCTGCGCCATGACCTCGGGCGCGGCCTTCACGGCCTCGACGCCGCCGTAGACCATCATCGCGATCGACACGGCGTCCGAGACGTCCTCGATGTGGGAGGCGTCGCCGTACTGGCGGACGCCCTCCCAGGCGCGCTGGACGCCGGGCGAGTTCACCTGGCCCGCGATCGTGCCGCCCCAGGCGTTGATGAGGGAGGCCGCGAAGCCGACGTCGGCCTTCAGCTTGCCGACCTGGTTCTTCTGGAAGGCGTTGAGCCCCTGGCGGGCCTGGGACTCCGATTCGGCCTGGAAGCGGGAGGGGCCCTCGCCGACGTTCTCGTAGCCGACGGGGCTGCCCTGCAGGCCTCCCATCATGAGGACCGGGAGAGTCTGGGCGACCTTGCCCGTCATCCGGCCGAGATCCGACGCCTTCTCGGAGATGGCGATGCCGCTCTCCGCGGGAGTCGGGTTCGGCGCGATTGCGGCCTTGTTGAACGCGGAGTCGTCGTTCTCGCTCGACTCGATCGCGTCTATCTTCTGGCGGAGCGGGTACTGCGAGAGCTCGGCGAACTTCTTCAGCCTTTGCACCGCGGGCGTAACGGTGTCGATGATGGCCTGGTACGCGCGCAGGCCCTTGACGGCCTTCGGGCCCATCGCGGTCACGACCGGGTTTACCTCGTGCTGCTCGTCCTTGGGCTGGATGCCCATGTTGATCGCGGTTTCGTGGGCGTGGTTGGCCAGGACGTCAACGTGCTCGGAGTGGTCGAGCAACTTGTCCGCGACGGCCTCGCCGCCGGGCATGACGGCCATGGTCGGCTTCAGCGCGGCGATCGTGGCGTGGGCGATGAGCTGGCCTGCGGAACGCTTCAGGCCCTCGAGCGCGGTGGGAATCTGCTCGGGCTCGTTCTCGATGAGCGTGGCGCCCGGCGGGAGGCCGTCGTCGGCGAGGACCTTCGCCCCCTGGGGGACGTTGTCCTCGATGAGGGTAGCGCCGGGAGGGAGGTCCGCGCTCACTGAGGCCAGACTCCCGGGGCCGTCTCGGTCACGATGCTTCCGTTGGCGAGCTTGGCCTTCCGGGGTTTCCAGCCGGGCGGCGCGGTGACGGGGGCGGGGACGTCGGAGCCGCCGAAGAAGTCCCTCCCGCTCCTGATGGCGTTGGAGATCGTCTCCTTCCACCCCGAATCCGGCGCGGGCTTGGACGGCGCGGGCGCCTTCGGCATGGCCTCGCCGGGATGGAGGTAGGCGTACTCGTCGGACAGCGCCATCTCGTAAGAGGACTGCAAGTCCGGGGAGATCTCGAGCCCGAGGCCCTGGGCGCGCGTATAGTCGCTCATGATCTTGCCGCGCGCGATCGACTTGCGCTGCTCGGGGGTCATGCCCGCGCTGCCGCGGCCGCCGCCCGGCGGCTTGATCTCCATGGCCTTGTTGTGGCGCTCGGTCTCTTCCTGCGTGCGATCGTAGCGATAGTCGCCTTCTTCGGCCTTGTCCTTGGCGACGGCGGCGGCCGCGGCGCGCTCGGCGAGCTTGTCCTTGTAGGACAGCTCGCGATCGTAGGCGGCGACACCGCGGTCGCCGACGCTCTGGCCCATGGAGAACGATTCTCGGAAGGTCATTTTCTGCTCCGACCGAGACCGCCGAAGTAGCCGCCGACGGCGGAGCTGAGGACGCTCCCGCCCAGTCCGGCGGCGAAGCCGCCGGCGTCGAAGTCGTTCTGCTCGTCCTGGAAGCGATAGCCCATTTCCGCCATGGACTTCTGGAAGGCACGATTCTTCTCGGCCTCGGCGGCGCCGAAGTTTCGGTCTTCGACGCTCCAATCTCGGGCCTGGTCCGTCATGCGCTCGGAGAACTTTTTGTTCGCCACGTCGAGGTTGAACTGGCCGATCGTCCCGGCCTTCGTCCGCGCGACGCCGGAGCGCACGGCGCCTACGGCGGAGCCGACGTTCTCGACCTGGTCACTAAGGCCGCGCGCGGCGAGCTCGGCATGGGCGCGGCCCTCGTCGATGCGCCCCTGATCGTCGATGCCGGCCAGGAGGGAACCGAGGTAGGACTCGGAGAGCTCCGGCGTGTACTCGGGGGCGTAGACTTTATCGGGCATATAGGTTTTGCTCCTAGATTTTAACCGACATATCGCAAACGGTCAAGGCGTCATTCTGGCTTGATTTTCGAGGTAGAGAAGGAAGGAGTTGATGCGCCAGTAGGTGTTCAGGGTCGCGTCCGAGAACTTGATCCTGACGTACTTTGCGACGTCGTATCCAGTGAGGAGCGGGACGAACTGGTTGATGTTCCCGTACTGGATCATCCCGGCCGGGAGAAGTGTCGGGCTGATGGCCCCGCCGTTGTCGAGGTAGAACTGGTAGTCGGTGTAGGCGGAGGCCTTGTTGGTCGCGTAAGAAAGCGTGACGCTCGAGGCCGCGACCGGCGTCGCGTCAACCCAGAATTCGTGAAGAATCTTGTTGTTGAAGATGACGCCGTTCGTGAAATCGGCCGAGACCCACTGCGAGTCGATCGTGGATCCGTCGTCGCTGTAGACGCCGGGGCTCATGATCGTCCAGACCTTCGACGTGTTCGTGCCGTCGGCGGCGACGAGCGTGTAGTTGTATATCCCCATGGCTCCGATGGAGGGGCCGGTCCACGTCACCCACTTCCCGGTCTTCTGGCGGATGAGGCAGGTGTCCGGCGTTGTCGCGGCCGAGGAGATCGTGACGCAGAGATGGTAGCGCCGGTCGAGCACGCCGGAGGAGACGGGGTTGCCGGTACCTTCGTTCCAGTTCGTCTGGATACGGCTGACCGAGGGGATATTCGCGGGATAGTTGAAATCAAATTTGCCGCGGAACTGGAAATATGTGGGCGTAGAAACCGAAATGATGGGAACCTGGTTCGCAGTCTGCGCGGTCCACGGAATGTTGACGCCCGAGATGTCGGTGAAGCTGTATGTCGTCGCGCGGACCTGCCAGGTTATAGTCGAGCCGTTGGGAATGTTCTGCGTGACCGTGAAAATTCCGTAAGAGCTGATGGCGCTCCCGATAAGGTGCACGGCGCTCGTATAGTAGGCCGTCGAGGCCGCGTCCAGGGTGACGTACCTGAACCCGGGTGATTCGATTAGGCTAAATTGGGAGAACGTGGACCTGTATTCGGCGTACCTGCTTCCTCCAGTCGGCGGCGCCGACCCGGCCGGGAAGCTGGTGTACGAGGACCACAGGTCGTTATTAGGTGACGTTGAACTCCTGATGGACCAGGAAAGAACCGTCGGGGATGCGGCCGTAGAGCTTGCGACGAAAATCCCGAATGTCGGAGTGGAGACCTGGGTGTCGAATATCCTTGATGTGAACGTCGATACTCCAACAATATTTCCGATAGTCGGAGGGCTCGGGATATTCGTCGAAAAATATATGAAGTCGGAATATAGCGTGGTGGTTAACGGGGGGCCCTGCGCCGCTATTACGACGTAGTCAGGGTTTGTTCCACCAAAATAAACTACTGTTGAGCTGGCTTTGAATACGCCGTCTCTATAGAAGTAGACCGCTGAAGCAGTGGTAAGGACGATGGTGTACGTTGAGAATGAGGGTTGCGCCTGCGTCTCGGTGAGCAGGAATTTAAGAGACACATCGCGTATCGCGTAGTTGATGTCGCTTGAAGAAATGTAGATTGCGGCGAGCTCTACCGGGGAATTGTTTCCCTTGGTAAAACCAACATACCCGTAACGCTCAGAGCCAGCCTTGGTGGCCAGTCGGAATGTTAAAATCTTGTTGTCGTTTGCCGTCGCCCCGGTCGTGTGGCTCGTATAGCACGTCCCGCCCGCCCCAGGCGGGCAAGTGTATGTAAGCGAGCTTCCTCCGACGTCCTGAACCGAAGTTGCGTTTGTATTCACCCACCCCTCGTTGAGCGGAAGGACGGTGTTGAACTCGGACCGGAAGGCATAGGTGCTCGTCACCCCGCTAAACTGAACATCTCCAGACAGGCTTATTCCGCACCCCTCGCAGGTGCCCTGTGCGAATAGAGCGGTCGCGTTGTCCGTCAGTGTAGCCGAGGTCACAGTGATCGCCCCCGGCAGCGCGGTTGCGCTGATAGGTGCTCCAGGCCCGGAGGCCGTGAGGTTCCCGCTCTGCCAGTCGGCCATCGTGTCGTTGAGCCAGAACTTCGTCCCGTAGGAAGTGTAGGGGAGGTTCGCGACGAGCGGGTCGAGCTCGCGCGAGATCAGCCGCGGAGGCCCCGAGCCGTCGTAGGCGTAGACGCCGTCGTTGGAGAGCCACTGAAGTACGCCGTAGACCATCTGGACGGAACGGTTGTCTTTGCACCCGACCTTCGGGTCGAGGATGCGGATGTCGTAGGACAGGTTCCCCGTCCCTTTGATCATCGAGCTCGAATACTGCTTACCGACGAAGACGCCCCAGGGCGTCGTCGCCATGCACTTGATCGAGTCGCCGTCATCGGGCGTGAAGTCGAAGACGTTGGGCGCGTTGTCCACCTGGGTAAAGTCCGGCGGAACGACCCAGTAGCCCATTCCGCCGGTGCTGCTGATGCGGACTCGGCTCGTCCCCTCGTTCGGGATGTTCGCGCAGAAGACGCGCGCGTCCTTGAACGCCATGTAGGTGCAGATCGGCGCGGCCGTGCCGTTCGAGGAGACGACTGTGCCGGTCGACGAGCCGTCCCAGTACCAGGGCGCTCGGAATCCATCGGCGAAGATGAGGCGAGCGAAGGCCGGGAGCGCGGTGATCGAAAAGAGGGGCTGGGCCGTGGACAGGGCGACCGGGGCGCCGGAGAAGTCCGTCTGGTAGATCGTGTTCGAGGCGTGCGTGATGAGGTAGCGCGTGCCGTTCGGGGAGACCCAGTCGTTGACGTACTTGACCGGGTAGCCGGCCAGGATGGTCCCGAGGATGACGTTCCCAGGGCGCTTCTCGAGGTAGCCGTTGTCCGTGAGGACGTTCTGGGCCTTCTGGGCGTCGTTCCCGATCGCGGTCGAGTCGCTGAGGAGGTTCAGGCCGCCGAATTCGTTGATGGGGACCGGCGTCCACCCGGCCGGGTAGATCTCGACCGCGCTCGAGGTGATGGCCCCCGCCAGGAGCAGGACGGCGGAGAGCAGCGATCGACGCATTACCGTCTCCGTGAGGCCATGCGGCGCCTGACGAGGAGCGGCAGGGGCCGGGTGATCGGGGTGTTGTCCTTCGCCGCGCTGGCCTGCTCGGCCGCCAGCAGCTTGATCTTGGCCTCGAAGGACTGGTCCTTGTTCCGGGCGCCTTCCTTGTCGCCCTGGATGTAGTCCACGTCGGACATGACGCCCTCGAAGAGGACGTCCTCGATGATGCCGTCAGGGAAGTAGTCGAGCGGCGGGTTGATGACGCCCGCGATGTTCCCGGCGCTGAACGGCGCGACGCCGGTGACGTCACCGATGATGAAGGTGTTCAGGACGCCCTTCGCGGAGCCGCCCATCGTGAACGCGGAGACGGGCCCGGGCCAAATCCTGATCTGCCAGAGCCCCGTCACGGGGTCTCGGCCCATGTTGAGGTACTTCTCCGGGATCCCGGAGTAGTTCGGGTCGTAATTGTTGATCTCCTCGAAGAACTGGCGCTCGGTCCGCAAGGTCAGCGCCTTCCCGGAGATAGGGGGAACGACAGTGGAGTCGTTCGGGATGATGTTGCGGATGCGGTCGATGCCTGCGCCGGCAACCAGAGGCGTCACCGCGTAGTTGACGGTTCCGGGCGTGACCGCGAAGGCGAGCTGCGTGTACTGCCAGTCCCAGTTCTCGCTTTTGCGCCAGATGCGCTTGCGCCGGGCGTTGATCGAGGTGAGGATATCGAGGGTGGCGCGGTCTGCGGCCGCCGCGGCCCCGGAAATGATGGGGGCCCCGCCGTAGCGTGATTCTCGTTTCACCCACGTCATGAAATCAACGAGATTCATCGGCGAGGCCCCCTGTCTTTCTGTGGTTCTCGGTTAAACGGCGTCCGGCTTCTTCGGCTCGGTCGCGGGAGCCGGCTCGTCCTTCGGCTTGGGCTCGGGCTTCTTCTTGCCCTTGGGCTCGGCTTTCGGCTTCGGCTCGAGCTTGGGCTCGGCCTTCGGCTTGTCGAGGGCCGCGAGAGCGTCTTCCGCGGCCTCCGCCTCGGCGTCGGCCGCGTCGGCGACCTCGCGCAGATGCTTGGCCTTGGCCTCGAGCGTGGCGCGCTCGGAGGGCTTGACCGTGATGCCGTGCGACGCGGGCAGGCCTTCGATGTGCTCCTGCTCGTCCACGAACTTCGTCGTGAACTCACCGTTCACGAAGCGCATGGTGTCGATGCCCCCGTTCTGGATGGGGAAGGAGAGCGACAGGTCCTTGTACTTCGAGACGTACGTCTTCGGAGCGGCTTCGGCGCGTTTCTCGGGCATAATTCTCCTTGCGATCAGGCGGCGGCAGCGGTCTTTTTCTTGCCGAGGCTCGGAACCTTGGCGGCGGGCGGGGCGGAACGCGCTTCGGCGGGAGCCTCGGCTCCGGGCTCGCCGATGATGCCTTCCTTGCCGACGGCCACGCGGCCGCGGGTGACGACGCCGATGATGCTTCCGCAGTGAGGGGTCGGGTCCCAGTCCACCTCGGCCAGGACGGAGTGGATGTCCACCTCGTTGATCTGGCGAGTCTTCAGATAGTGGTCGGTATCGCGGAGGCGGTCGATCGTCTCGCGATTCTCCTTCTTCTTGGAGGCCTTCAGGCGCTCGGCCTTCGGAACGGTGTTGGCGTCGTCCTTGTAGCCGCCCTCGGGCTCCGGGCCGGGATCCATGATCGGGCCGTAGATGCCCCACTTACCGCTGTCGTTGGCGTCCGTGCCGTCGTAGTTCGCGGTGCCGCGCTGGCCCTTCCCCTGCAGGGTGTTGGGCTTGGCCATGCTGCGGAACGAGGCGTACACGCCGGGGATGCGGGGGGCGGTGGTCGTCTTGTCCTGGGCCGAGCGGATCGTCACGACGAGGTTCGGGTACCGGCAAGAGATGAACCAGCGCATCCCTGCGGGGCTGTCGGGTCCGACTTCGGGAATTTTGTTTTCCACGGATTTTCTCCTACGCGGGGTTTGCCCGTTACGTCTTCCCGGGTTTGCCGGGTCACTGCGACGGGTTCGGGGCGGCGCCCTTGCGGACGCCGCCCCTACTCCGTCAGAACTTCTTTAGCGGAACTCGACCGAGCACTGAAGGAAGTCGGCCGCGAGCTGAACGGTCGCGACGTTCCCGGCGCTGACGACGACGTGCTCGTCGGTGGCGAACTCGATGCCTCCGCCGACTCCGCCGTTGGTGGTCGTCCAGTCCTCGGTGAGGGACGTCGCGGACTCGGTAGGCTCGCTCCACACCAAGGTCGAGTCGTTTCGGATCGGAGGCGTCGCCGAGCCGAGGTTGAGGATGTTGTTCGCCAGCGCGGCGGTCTTGCCGTAGACGAGCAAGGTGCCGACCGCGTTGGTGATGGTGGTGCACTTGCGAAGGACGACGCGCTTCCCGGACGGAGGCGTGAAGCCCTGACGGATGGCGTAGGCCGAGCCGTCGCCGCCGGCCGAGGCGCCCTCGAGCTGGAGGTTCTGGCCGTCGCCGCTCAGGCGCCGAACCGCGGTCGTCGCGGTCTGGTCCCGGAGAAGGATCGGCAAGTCATCCCGCTTTCCGCCGGTCAGGCGGCAGCGATAGTTCGTACGGGCTTCGATGTAGTCGCACAGGCCGCCGAGCGTCGAGCAGCCCGCCGTCGAAGCGAACGTCACCACGCCGGCCGTGCCGATGGTCGTGTCGGGCACGCCCGCGGCGGAGTAGAACGTCATCGCCGTGGAGGTGATCGTCACGATCGGGTCCGAGCCGGTCCCGATGTACTGCACGTTCATGACGCCTTCGCCGGAGTCGGCGGAGTTGGAGCGCGCGGAGAGGCCGATGGCCCCCGCGAGCTTCATCTGCGCGTCCTCGAGAGAAGCCGCCTGCGACCGGGGCGCCATCGAGAGGGCCGCGGCCAGGACCAGAAGCACCGTCACCGGGATTTTCTTGTAGTTCATGATTTTTTCCTTTATTGGGCTCCTCTGCCGGGCCTACGATTGGCCCGGCAGAGGTTCACCCGATGGTTTAGTCGTTGATCCCGGTCAGGAGACCGTGCGTCTGGTCGAGGAACATCTTGAAGGACGGCGTCCCGCGGACCGCGTCGACCCGGAACATGTCGCCCGGGTTCTGCAGGTTCTCGTGGAGCTTGGTCTGGCCGTACTTCCCGCGGAAGTCCACCTTCTTGACGTTCATCGGATCGACGAGGAAGGCGTACCCCGCGATGCCGGTGAGGTCGTTCAGGGAGGCGTTCGTCAGCAGCGGCTCCTCGATCAGGCCGATGTGGCGGCCGGCGGACTTGTACTCCGTGATCGTCACGCCGTAGGAGTCGTCGTCCGTGTACGTCATCAGCTTGCCGCGCGAGAAGGCGTTGATGCTCTGGATCGCCTTGGGCGAGCAGAACAGCAGCTTGTGGCGGCCGCCGTAGCGGAAGCAGATCCGCATGAAGTCCTCGAACTCGGCCTCGGTGAAGCCGGCCGAGACGTCCTTGACGTTCGTCTGGATGTAGTAGAGCATCCCGCCGAACGTGCGGACCGGGTACGCGCCGGTCTGGTCGAGGTTCGGCATGCCGTGGACGAACAGCTTCTCGTACCGCTTCTTCTGCTCGATGATCGCCTTGTCCTGCTCGTTGGGCAGGTCGCGGCCGGCGAAGGTCTCGGTGTTGATCTCTTCCTCGGTCCACTTGATCGCGGTCTCGATCTTCTGGCAGTAGTTGTAGCGCGGGACCTTCTGCGTGGTGAGGGACGGGCGGAAGCCGTCGCCTTCCATGCCGGCGTTGCCGGTGATGAAGAGGCGCGCTCCGTTCGGCGCGGCCAGGGCGGCGTTGCCGTAGCCGCGCTGGATGGCCACGGCGACGGTCGTGGGCGTCGCGGAGACGCGCACGATCTCGTTGTCGTTGACCTTGACGAGGTCGCCGTAGACGTAGAACGCGAAGTTCGTCACGGTCATCGTCGCGTCCGCGGCGCCCAGGGCGGCGCCGAGGGTGTCGAAGTCGGGGAGGAGCTGGTCCTCGTACCACTCGACGAGCATGTTGGACGCCTCGACGGTCTCGAGGCGCGAGAGGATCTGCGTGAGCGGGGCCTCGGAGGGCTCGAGCTCCTGCAGGTCCGGCTCGACGTCGCGGACGTTGCGGCCTTCGGTGTTGATCGTAGCGGTGCTGCGGGCGCCGGCAACCACGGAAATGATCATAAATTTTCTCCTTACGTCTTAGGGCGTTCCTTGAAAACCTTGCTGTGGCCTTCGGATCGCGCCTTTCGGCGCTGCTCGCGCCACGCATCGTCGCTCTTCTGCTGTTCGGTGCGGGTATCCTTCTTCGGGAGCTCACGAGCTCCCGCCCCGCCGTTCGCGGCCCGAAGGGCGGCAGCGTCCGCCTCGGACTTCAGTCTGGCCTTCTCGACGGCGTCGGCTTCGGCCTCGACTCCCTTCCCCAAGAGCTCCAGGCGGATATCCCCCTGAGCCATGCGGTAAAGCATCTTCGGCGCGTCGGGGTTAGAGTCGAACGGGCTCTTCCCATCGCGGAACGAGGCTTTATAGATGGCGTCGATTCGGGACTCCAGCTCTGCGAATTGAGGGTAGGTCTTCGTGTCCTTCGCCATCGACTCCCAGGTCTTGATCGACTCGAGGTCGATTCTCCGGGAAGCCTCGGCGCGATCCTTCACCTCGCGGGCGGCCGTCTCGACGGCCTCCTTGTTGGCGCGGTCGCGCTCCTTCTTCGCTTCGACGTACTCGTGGGCCTTACGAGGGTTTTCCTTGTAAAGCGCGTCGAGCTGCTCCTCGTTGAGCTCGGCCATCGCCGGGGTTTTCCTGGCGAGTTCGAGCTCTTTCGTCAGGGCGGCCACGCGGCCGTCCTGTTCCAAAATCTTCGCGTCGCGGGCCTTCAGCTCGCCGGCGAGGCGGACGCCCTCGGTCTGGCTCTTTCGGTAGAGCTCTTCGGCGGCGGCCTGCGTGGCGATGTCGGCGCGGCCCATGAACGGCTTGGCCAGGACGTCAGCCGGGGCTCCGGCCGGAGGCGCCGCGGGCGGGGGAGTCACCTTGCCGCCGTTCTTGACGAACTCGTCGGCTTCGGGCTGGGTGTCGAATTCGCGGATGAGCGTGACGCCGTCGTCCTCGAAGACCTGGATCTTGGTGCCCGCCGGCGCAGGAGGCGCGGGCGGAGCGCCGGCAGGGGGCGCGGGCGGCTCGCCGACGGCGGCGCGCTTCAGGTCCTTAAAGAAGCCCTTCGAGGTCGGGGCAGGCGCGGCCGCGGCGGCCGGAGCGGCCGGCGCCGGCGGA
>JAHFCD010000139.1 GCA_023249695.1 Elusimicrobiota bacterium | reverse complement strand
CCCGATCGGCGCGCCGCGGTAGAAGATTTCCCCCGCGTCGGGCTTCAATATTCCCTCGAGCATCTCGACGGTCGTCGTCTTGCCCGCGCCGTTGGGGCCGAGCAGGCCGAAGCACGAGCCCTCGCGCACCGACAGCGACAGGCCATCGACGGCGTTCGCCGCCGCTTTCGGATAACGCTTGATCAAGCCGCGGGCTTCGAGGACGGCGCTCATGCGGCGATTATACCAGTCGCGGCGCGGCCTTATTCCAGCGCGAACACCTCGTCGGCGCTTTTCCCGAAGTAGCGCGCCAGCTGCATGCCCAGCCGCATCGACGGATCGTAGTCGCCTTTCTCGATGGCGATGATCGTCTGGCGCGTCACGCCGACGGCGCGGGCGAGGTCCTCCTGCGTCAGGTCGCGCTCGGCGCGCAGGACGCGCAGGCGGTTGCTGAGACGGGCGTTTTTGAGGTTCATGGCTAGAGGCGCCAGAAAACATACGCCAGCCCGATCGCGAACGCGAGGGTGACGATCGCGACGATCACGCCCAGCAGCCGCCAGGAGCCCTGGCCCCGCGGCTCGGCGCCCAGCCATTTGCGAAAGGCGGTCTCGGAAAACGCGCCGACAAGCAGCACCGCGATCAGGGGCCAGGCCCCGTTGAGACGATGCTTGCGATCGAGAGCGAGGACCAGGATAGCCGCGCCCACCATCAATTTCTGGCTCAGAAAACCCGCCCGGGCGGCGATGAGCTCGGCGCGCTCGTCGGCCATGTCGGCCTTCCAGCCCTCGAGGAAGCCTTGCCCCTGATAAGCCGCCATCAGCAGGCCGAACCACCAGAGGTCGGGCCAACAGTTCACCAGCCAAAACAAGGCGATCATCGCGTACGACGCCAACGACACGTTGCGCTGCATCTTCATCCATCTCTCGGCGGTCATGCTCTTCTCCGTTATGTTAGCTACTTCATACATAATGTACTGTATCATTTACATATTGTCAAGCATATTATTCTTCCTCAGCCGTATCGCGGAAAAAATGGCAAAATAATGAGGTGAAGAGCCCGCCGCCCTCCATCCGCCCCGTCCACGTCGGATTCGTCCTCCTGACCACGGCGCTCCTCGTCGTCGGCTGGCGCGTCCAGCGCTGGCGCTACATCCACACCCCCCACGCGACGCGCAGCATCGTGCATCCGGCGCTCACGGAGCCGCTGACGTTCCGGCTCGAGGAGATCGCCCACGAGATCGGCATCGACCATCGCACCGAGATGTTCGAGCCGGCGCCCTCGCTGCGCAACATCGCGCCCCTGCTCGGCGCGATCGCCGGCGCGAGCGTCGCCGCGGTCGACGTCAACGGGGACGGCTGGACCGACGTCTACGCGACGAGCTCCAAGATCGGCTCTCCCAACCGTCTCTTCATCAACCAACGCGACGGCCGCTTCCTCGAGCAGGCCGCGCGCTTCGGCCTCGCCGACGTCAATCGGCGCGCCGGCTCGCTGAAGCCCCTGTTCTTCGACTACGACAACGACGGACGCCAGGATATGCTGCTCGTCACGACCTATTGCCCGCGCCTGTTCCATCAGGGACCGGACGGGCGCTTCTCGGACGTCACGGCGGGCAGCGACTTCAGCCGGTGCGCGTTCACGACCGCTTCGAACGCCGTGGACTACGACCAGGACGGCTTCACGGACCTCGTCGTCGGCGAGCACTTCCGCGACGTGGATTTCACCGACCCGAAGCGATTCGACTTCATCTGGGAGAACGGCAGCTACTCCGTCAACGGCGGGGCGATCCGCGTTTTCCACAATGAGAAGGGCAAGCGCTTCCGGGAAATCCCCGGCGCCCTCGGCATCAAGAGCCGGGGCTGGACGTTCTCGATCGGCGTCTACGATCTGCGCGGCACGGGCCGACGGGACCTTTACTTCGCGATGACGCACGGCTCCGACCAGCTGTTCCTCAACGACGGCGGCGGCCGCCTGCGCGACGTCTCCCCGGGCATCCCGAAAGGAGACAGCCACAGCGCGATGAGCACCGAGGTCGCCGACGTTGACGAGGACGGGCACCCGTTCGTCATGGTGACCGACGACCACGAGCCGGGCCGGGATCCCAGCATCAATTTCCTGTGGAAGTCGCTCAAGGACGAGCGGTTCCGCAATCAATCCCAGGACAAGGGCGTGCACGCATGCGGCTTCGCCTGGGGCTCGAAGTTCGTCGACCTCGACAACGACGGGCGGCTCGACCTGGTCGTGGCCAACGGCTTTCTGAGCCAGAATCAGACCTTCGACTACCGCTACATCATGGACTCCCTCGTCGGCGGCGGCTCGCGCAAAATTACCGCGGACCCGCGCGCCTGGCCCCCGATGAACGACGCCTCGATCGAGGGCTTCCAGGAGGCCTGCGTCTTCTGGAACCGCGGCGGGCGCTTCGTCGACGCGAGCTACGACACGCCGTTCAAGGGCGACCTGGCCGACGAGCGCGGCGTCGCGGCGATCGACTGGAACAACGACGGGCGCGTCGGCTTCCTGATGGCGGTGCGCGACGGACGGCTCAAGGCCTATCGGACGACCCCGCCCGCCGGCAGCCGCTGGATCGGCTTCAAGCTCATCGGCCGGCGCAGCGCGCGCGACGCCTTCGGCGCGCGCGTGGTCGTGCTGCTCAAGGACGGGCGGCGGCTGTCCCGCGAGCTCGAGCCCGGCAACGGCTTCCTGAGCGAAAGCGACGCGCGGCTTCATTTCGGCCTCGGGCTCGACGGCGAGATCGAGGCGATCGAGGTCCGCTGGCCGCTCGGGCTCGTCGAGACCTACCGCGGCCTCCCCGCCGGCCGCTACCACACCTTCACCGAAGGAGAGGGCGCCCGTGGCCGGCGTTCTTAAGGGCGCGAAGCTCGTCTATCCCGACTGGCGCGATCCGCGCTGGCTGCAGACCGCGTTCCTCGGCTCGTTCGTCGTCTTCGCGCTGAGCTCGCCGAGCTTCACGCGGCGGCCCGCGCAGCTCGCGGCGAGCGCCGTCACGGGGCTCGTCATCAGCGTCGCCGCGGCGTGGTGGCGTTCCCGCACCTTCGTCCTGCCGTTCAGCGGCCTGATCTCGTCGCTCGGCATCGTGCTGCTGTGCAACTCCCACTTCACCTGGCCATACGCGGCCGTCGCCGCGGTGTCGCTGCTGTCGCGCGAGCTGCTGCGCGTGGACGGACGCCACGTGTACAACCCGACGAACTTCGGCATGACCGTCTGCCTCCTCTTCCTCAGCGGCTGGATGACGACGACCTCGAGCCGCTGGGGCGGAGCGCCGTCGGCGATGGCGGCGCTGGGCTGCCTCGGCGCCCTCGTGGTGTGGCGCGCCAACCGCTGGGACGTCTCCGCCTCCTACGCGCTCGGCTGGCTCGGAGGCTCCTGGCTGTACGCGGCCGCGGCCGGCCTGCCCCTGCCGGCGGTGCTGGCCCCCTTCACGGGCGGGTCGTTCATGCTCTTCACCTTCTTCATGGTCACCGATCCCGTCACGACGCCGTCCACGCGGACCCGCCGGATCGTGTTCGGTCTCGTCGTCGGGCTGACCGAGAACGTGTTCCGCTACTACCAGGCGCGCAACGCCGCGTTCTACGGCCTGTTCCTGGTGACGGGCTTCGTCCCGCTGTTCGAGGCCTGGCTCGGCCGCCGGGAGCAGACGGTCTGGGTGCTGCGCGAAATTCCGCTCGGCGCGAAATAGAGGACGCGATGATGACCTCCGGGGACCGTGAAAAAGTGCGCGGGGCCGTCGCCGCGGCCGAGGCCGGACTCACCGCCGAGATCGTACCGTGCGTCTTCGAGCAGAGCAGCCCGTATCCGGAGTCGATCTGGGCGGGCGCCGGCGCGGGCATGAGCCTCGCCGTCGGCGCGCTGTTCCTCCTCGACGTGCTTCATCCCGTGTGGCTGCCGCTGTCGCGCTTGATCCTCTGGGTGCCCGCCGCGGGCCTGGCGGGCGCGGCGCTCGGACGCTGGTGCGGCCCGGTCCGGCGCGCCTTGATCGGCGGGGCGCGCATGGAAGCGGCCGTCGCGCGCCGCGCGAAGGAGGTCTTCTTCGACCGCGGCATCGCGCGCACGGCCGGGCGCGACGGCGTGCTGATCTTCGCGAGCCTTCTCGAGCGCCGCGTCGTCGTGCTCGCCGACGAGGCCGTCCGCGCCAAGGTCCCCCCCGCCGCCTGGGACGCCGCGGTGGCCGCGATGACCGCGCTCGCCGCCGAGGGGCGCGTCGCCGACGGCCTGTGCGCCGCCGTCGGGAAAACGGCGGCGGCCCTGAGCGCGGCGGGCTTCGCGGGCAAGCCCGCCTCGGGCAATGAGCTCGGCGACGAGCCCCTCACCGGGGACGGCGCATGAGAAGGGCGCTTCTTCTCGCCCTCGCGCTGGCCGCGCCCGCGGCGGCGCTCGAGGTCCCCTTCCTGTCGGGCCGAGTCAACGACCACGCCGGCCTCCTGTCCCCCGAGGCAAAGGAGTCCCTCGAATCGAAGCTCAAGGATTTCGAGGCGCGCACCGGCCATCAGGTCGCCGTGCTGACGCTCGACTCCCTCGAGGGAGCGCCCCTCGAGGATTTCACGCTCAAGGTCGCGCGCACCTGGGAGCTCGGCCGCCAGGGACAAAACGACGGCGTGCTGTTCTTGATTTCCCGCGACGACCGCAAGCTGCGCATCGAGGTCGGCCACGGCCTCGAGGGCTCCCTGCCCGACGCGCTCGCCGGCCGGATCATCCAATTCGAGGTCGTGCCGCGCTTCCGTTCGGGCGATTTCGCGGGCGGCATCGCCGCCGGCGCGGATGCGATCATCGCGTCGATCGACGGCGCCTATGCCCCGCCGAGCCGGCAAGACCTGCGCGCCCGAATGCGCGATTCGGACGGCGACCTGTCTCTCCTCGAGAAATCGATGGCGAGCGCCTTCGTCTTCGGGATCCTCGGCCTCTTCGAGCTCGTCGGCGTCGCGGCGCCGGGCGCGGGCTGGTTCCTGTATTTCTTCCTGATCCCGTTCTGGTCGGCGTTTCCGATGGCGATCTGGGGAGCGAGAATCGGCCTGGGCTTCCTGCTGACGCACCTGATCGGCTTTCCGATCCTGAAGCTGCTCGTTTCGCGCACCGAGCTCGGCCGAAAGTTCCAGCTGAAGGGGAACGGCAGGAGCGCTTATGGGAGCTCGGGGACGTTCACGACCGGCGGCTCGAGCGGCTGGTCCTCGGGCGGGAGCTCCGGCGGGTTCTCGGGCGGCGGCGGCTCCTTCGGCGGCGGCGGTTCGTCGGGAAGCTGGTAGGGCTCTAGCGCGGGACCTGCCCGGAGGATACGCCGCGCATGACGACCTCGCCGTCCTGGTTGCGCACCTCGAACGCGAAGCGGACCTTGATGCGGGTGGCCTGCAGCGCGGAGGACTCGACGACGCCGTCGCAGGTGAGCTCGTCGCCCGCGTACACCGGCTTCAGAAAATCGAAGGTCATCGTGCGGGCCATGAAGTTCACGTCCCCGCCGAGCTTCGTGGGCAAGGTCGCCGTCAGCAAGCCGTGGGCCATCAGCCGGCCGCTCGCGTCGGCCTCGAGATGCTGGCGCCCGCGGTCGCCCGACAACTCGGCGAAGCGCGCGATGTCCTCGGCGGTGATCACCCGCGTCCAACGGCTTTTGGCGCCGGGACGCAGGACGCCGGGAAGCTCCCCGGGACGGCTCAAGCCTTCAGGCTGCGCACCAGCGCGCGGTCGAGATCGTCGGTGAGGTCCTTCGCGTCCTCGATGCCGACCGACAGTCGGATGAGCCCGTCGGAGAGGCCCGCCTTGAGGCGCTCCTCGCGCGGAATCGAGCCGTGCGTCATCGACGCGGGATGGCCGATCAAGGACTCGACGCCGCCCAGGCTCTCGGCCAAGGAGAAGATCTCGCAGGACGAGATCATGCGCTTGGCCCGCTCCATGTCGCCCTTGAGCTCGACGGAGATCATGCCGCCGAAGCCGGACATCTGGCCTTTGGCCGTCTCATGGCCCGCGTGCGTCGGCAGGCCCGGATAATGGACCTTGTCGATCTCGGGATGCGCCAGGAGATGCTTGGCCACGATCATCGCGTTCGAGCAATGCCGTTCGATTCGAAGGGACAGGGTCTTCGTTCCCCGCAATAAAAGAAAGCAGTCGAGCGGGCCGGGCACGGCGCCCACCGCGTTCTGCAGGAACTTGTATTCCTTGTGCAGGCCCTCGTCGCTCGTCAGGATCGCGCCGCCGACGACGTCGGAGTGGCCGCCGAGATATTTCGTCGTCGAGTGCATGACGACGTCGGCGCCGAGCGCCAGCGGCTGCTGAAGGGCCGGGGACGCGAAGGTATTATCCACGACGAGTTTTGCTTTCTTCGCGTGGGCCAACTTCGCTAAAGCGCGGATGTCGGTTATTTTTAAAAGCGGATTGGAGGGCGTTTCGATCCAGACCAATTTTGTTTGGGGCGTAAACGCGGCCTCGACGGCGTTGAGGTCGGTCGTGTCGACGAAGGTGAAGGTCAAGCCAAAACGCGCGAAAACCTTGGTAAACACACGGTAGGTGCCGCCGTACAGATCATTGCCGCAGACGACGTGATCTCCCGACGACAACGCTTCAATTATTGTCGAGGTGGCGGCCATGCCG
>JAHFCD010000138.1 GCA_023249695.1 Elusimicrobiota bacterium | reverse complement strand
AATGGAGGGCTCTTCGATCAACAGGTTCTCGATGTATTAGATGTCTAAATTGGCTGCGGGACTAGGACTCGAACCTAGAAAAGCGGATTCAGAGTCCGCTGTGATACCATTTCACCATCCCGCAATATCGTGAATATTATAGCACTGAGCGGGCCGACGCGCCAGACCGTGCGGCCTTGACGGCCTCGGCGGCCAGCCACGCGGTCCAGACCGCCAGAAGCGGAATTCCCAGCGGGTGGTGGTGGAAGGACCCGAGCCAATCCCCGCGCATCGCCGCGACGACCGCGCGGCCCATGCCGCAGCCCGGGCAGGCGTGGCCCGTCGCGAGCCGGAACGGGCACAGCACCAGGCTCTCCCCCACCCCGCTGGCCGCCTGCGCCGCGCACAACAGCCACGCGGCGCCGGCGACGACGGAAAACGGGACGGGATGCCGGATGGTCATGACAGCTTATTGAGCTCGTGCTGGTAGACGGCGTCGGTGAGGATGGTCAGACCGAAGCAGGCGAGCACCAGGCCGATGACGGGCAGATTCTGGTTCGGGTCCCGGCCGTGCTCCTTGAGCCAGGCGTAGAGGTCGGAGCCCATCTTATACTCGTAGTAGATGTGGTAGAGGCCGCAGCTGACGATGGACAGGAGGAGCCACGGCACGAACTTGTATTCCTCGCGGCCGAGCAGGGCGTTCATCGCCTGGAACTGACGGTAGTTCCAGTAGATGTTGTAGAAGCCGCAGGTGACGATGGAGAGGATGATGCCCGTCGCGATCTCGATGTGATGCTCTGACGACAGCGGCTTGTCGGTGGTCATGAGGTCCAGTATGACAGGACCCCGCCCCTCCGTCAAGGCGGGGTCAGCGCGGGAAGCGCGTCGCGACGATCCCGTTCCAGGCGGCCTCGGCGGTGTCGGCGAAGCGGAACAACGACAGGTCGCCGTGCGAGATCAGGCCCATGCGGTCGAACTCGTCGAAGTCGAGGATTTTGTCCCAGTAGGACTTCTCGCCGATGAGCACGATCGGCACGCGCGCCATCTTGCGGGTCTGGATCAAGGTGAGGACCTCGAAGAGCTCGTCCATCGTGCCGAAGCCGCCGGGGAAGTAGACGAGGCCCATCGAGCCGTGCCGCAGGGACATCTTGCGCGTGGAGAAGTTCTCGAACTCGAAGTCGAGGCCGGGCGTCGCGTATTTATTGAGGCCCTGCTCCTTGTCGAGGATGATGTTGTAGCCCACGCTCGGGCCTCCCGCCTCGAAGGCGCCGCGGTTGGCCGCCTCCATGATGCCGGGGCCGCCGCCGGTGACGACGGCGACCTCGCCGCCGCCGTTCTCCGCGACGATGCGCCCGAACGCGCGCGCGATCTCGTAATACTTGGAGACCTCGACGGCCTGGCGCGCGGCGTACACGAGCTTGCGCTCCTCGGGGCGCTTGGGCTTGCCGCCGAATTTCTTGACGAGAGCGTCGAGCTCGGCGCGGGCGACGTCGGCGGGCAGGATGCGGGCCGAGCCGTACACGGTGACGGTCGCCTTCACGCCGGCCGCGCGCAGGCGCTTGGCCGGCTCGGTGACCTCGCGGACGATGACCTTGGGATCGGGAGCCTTCGCCAGGCCCAGCGCGTCGGGGACGAGGAAACGGGCCGCGCTCTTGGCGGGCACGAGGCTCGCCTTCGCGCCGTGCTTGCGGCGGCTGGGCGCGCCTTGAACGTCGAACTGGCCGTCCTGGCCGCGGACGAACACCTTGCGCTCCGTGCCCGCGTACACCGAGACGCTCGCGACGCCGATCTCGGCGCCGGTGCGCACGAAGCCGTTGATCGCTTCGCGAATCTCGGCGACGGGGACGGCCTCGCGCTGCGTCAGATCGATGGCCGCGGCGCCGGGAGCGAGCCGGTGGCGCTGGGCGTGCTGGAGGACCTGCTCGTTGGCGTGCGCGAGCTGAAGCTGGAACTCGCCGCCCGGAAACAGGCTCTTCATCTCGGTGACGACGCCGTCGACGATCAGGTCGGGGGTCTTGCCCGCCTCGCGGATCACGAGCTGGAGGTCGTTGGCGTGCAGCGAGATCTTGCGGATCAAGGCGGCCTCGTGAGGCTGGATCTCCGGGAGATGCGCGGCGAGTTCCGGGCGCCCGGTCAGATCGAGAGAGCGGAAGCTGTCGCCTTTCGCGTCGGTGTAGACGCGCAGGTCGACCCAGCCGATGCCGCTCCACTTCTTGGCGAGCTCTCCGATGAAGTGCTCGGTGTTCGGCGTGTGCGGGATGAAGGCGCTGGCCTCCTTCGCGGTGTTCAGGCGGACGACCGAGACGCGTTTCGTGCCGAGCGGCAAAGGAAGGTCGGCCGGGCCGGCGTTTTCGAGGGCGGCCTTGACGGCCGCGCCGTCGAAGGCCGTCGACGCGGAGGCGGCCTCGGCCATGCCGACGAGCTTGCCGAGATCCTGGAAGCCGGCGCTGGCGGCGCCCTTGGGGCCGGCGGATTTCGCCGGCGCGGAGGCGGTCGGGGTCAAAGCCGCGGGAGCGAGAGAAGGCGAGAACGAGACCGCGGCCGCGGGGATCGCCGAGGCGGCGAGGGCGGGGATCGGCGCGATCGCCAAGGGCGAGAGCGACGGCGCGATCGAGGGCGCCGCGAGGCCCGGCGCGAGCGTCAGGGAAAGAGCGGGGGCCGAGAAGGAGGGCGCCAGGCCCGGAGAGAGCACGGGCACGAACGAAGGGACGACGGAAACCGAACCGGGAACGGCGACGCGGACCTGGGCGGCGGCGGGCGCCGTGGAGCCGAAGGCCAGCAGCACGGACAGCAGCAGTCTCATTCTCATCCCCCTGAGAATAGCCTCCTATGAAAGGAAACGCTTGGGTCCTCGGGCCCCCCCTTTCCCGGCAAAGGTCCTAGGAGGGCGTCCAACTCCCAGTTCCCGGGCTCGTCCCCGTTACCCCCAACGTTGCGGTCATGGGGGTAACTTTTTTGCGGGCGTGCCGCATCCCGCCTCCGCGCTTGACGTAGCTTAAAACTCATTCGCGGTCCCTGGGCGGCTGCCGTAAAGTCCGGGAACGAGGGAGGACGCTTCACTTCCGGTTCCCCGGCTTCCAACGTTGGAAGCGCGAGCTTGGCGTCGCGATAAGCCGCGGCACCGCAAGGCGCCGGGCCGTTCAAATATAGATATCCTCGTTCGATTATCTTGAGATAAACATGTCTCCCATCCGCCGCCCGAAACCCCGTGAACATGGAGCGTCCAAGCCTTGACGGCGGCCGGGCCGGCCCTTACACTAACCCCAATGGCGAAGATCCTCGTGATCGACGACGATGAGTCCATCGTCGGGCTGCTGAGCCTCCGCCTCACCGAGGCGGGCCACACCGTGGTCGCCGCGCTGGACGGCTCCTCGGGACCGATGATCGCCGCGCGCGAAAAGCCGGACCTGATCATCCTCGACTACAACATGCCCGCGGCCAACGGCGCGAAGGTGCACGAACGCCTGCGCGGCAGCGGCTTCACGGTGAACACGCCGATCGTCTTTCTGACGGCGACGCCGATCGGCGAGATCATCGGCCAGGTCAAGGACGACAACCATACGCGTTTTCTGCAAAAGCCCGTCGATTTCGCCTACCTGGATAAAACGATCGCGGCCTTTCTCTCTCCGTCCGCCCCGGCGGCGAAGCCCGCCCCGGCGCCCGCCACCGAGCCCTATGACCCCGACGACCCCAACAGCTCCGGAGGCGGAGAGGTCCTGGATCTGGACTGAGACTGAATTGCTCTTGACGAACAGCCGCCGCTAACTTACTATAGTTAGCGGTGGCCAAGATTCTGATCGTCGATGACGATCCCGACTGCGTCGAACTGCTTTCCATCCATCTGCTCAAGAGGGGCCACGCCGTCGTGGGCGCGAAGGACGGCCCCGACGCCCTCGACCACGCCTCATGGGATCGCCCCGACCTGATCGTGCTCGACCTGCGCATGCCCATGGTGGACGGAATCCGCGTCATCGAAATCCTGCGCGCCAACGAGCTCACCTCGCGCACCCCCGTCATCCTGATGAGCGCCAGCGACAAGGCCTGGGCGACGCGCCGCCTGCCGGAAGATCCGCTGACCCGGTTCCTGGAAAAGCCGCTGGACTTCGACCAGCTCCACGCGCTGTTCGGCGAGCTCCTCCCCGCCGCGCGCGGTTAATCCTTAATACGCCTCCCGGCGGATGGATTAGCGTGAGTTGAATTTGTTACCATATCCCCGTCGCAACCCCATTCCCGACGGAGGATGACGATGGCCTTTTTCATCGGACGCGACCGTGAGGCCCGCAGGGCCTACGGCTTTGACGAGATCGCTCTGGTTCCCGGAGACATGACCGTCAACCCTGACGAGGTCGACACGACCTTGCAGCTCGGCAACGTCAAGCTCGAGATCCCTTTCCTCGCCTCGGCGATGGACGGCGTCGTCGACGTCGAGTTCGCGATCGCGATGGGCAAGCTCGGCGGCCTCGGGGTCCTGAACCTCGACGGCATCAGCACGCGCTACGACAAGCCCCGCGAGGTCGTCTCCCAGATCGCCGGCGCCACGCCCGACGAGGCCACCCGCCTCGTGCAGGAGATGTACCTCCCGCCCGTCAAGGAAGAGCGCATCGCCGAGCGCATCAAGCAGATCAAGGCCGCCGGCGTTCCGTGCGCGATCTCGACGACGCCCCAGAACGCGGAGAAGTACGGCCGCATCGCGGTCGAGGCCGGCGCCGACATCTTCGTCGTGCAGTCCACCGTCACGACCGTGCGTCATAAGGCGACCAAGTACACGCCCTTCGACATCGCCAAATTCTGCAAGTCGATGAAGATCCCCGTCATCGTCGGCAACTGCGTGACCTACTCCGTCGCGATGGAGCTCATGGAGGTCGGCGTCTCCGGCCTCCTGATCGGCGTCGGTCCCGGCGCCGCCTGCACGACGCGCGGCGTCCTCGGCCTCGGCGTGCCTCAGGTGACGGGCACGGTCGACTGCGCCGCGGCGCGCGACTTCCACTTCAAGCGCACCGGCAAGTACGTGCCGATCATCACCGACGGCGGCATGTCCACCGGCGGCGACATCTGCAAGGCGATCGCCTGCGGCTCCGACGGCGTCATGGTCGGCTCGGCCTTCGCGCGCGCGAAGGAAGCGCCCGGCCAGGGCTTCCACTGGGGCATGGCCACGCCGCACGCGAATTTGCCGCGCGGCACGCGCATTCAGGTGGGCATTACAGGCAGCCTTGAAGAAATTCTATATGGCCCGTCCCGCCTCGACGACGGCTCGCAGAACCTGGTCGGCGCCCTGCGCACGTGCATGGGCTCGGTCGGAGCCTCGACGATGCGCGAAATGCAGACCACCGAGATCATCATCGCGCCCTCCATCAAAACCGAGGGCAAGATCTTCCAGAAGGCCCAGCGCATCGGGATGGGGAAAAACTAGGATGACCTCCGCCGTGCTCGAAGGCGAGAAGATCCTCATCCTCGACTTCGGGAGCCAGTATACCCAGTTGATCGCGCGGCGCCTGCGCGAGCTCGAGGTGTACTGCGAAATTCTGCCCTTCAAGGCGACGAAGGCGCAGATTCTGGCGGCCAAGCCCGCCGGCATCATCCTGTCCGGCGGCCCCGCGTCGGTCCACGAAAAGGGCTCGCCGCGCCCCGACAAGTTCGTGTTCGAGGCCGGCGTGCCGGTGCTCGGCATCTGCTACGGCATGCAGCTGCTCGTCGAGCTGCACGGCGGCAAGGTCGTCCCGTCGAAGAAGCGCGAGTACGGCCACGCCGACCTCGAGATCGTGGCCGAGAGCCCGCTGTTCGCGGATCTGCCCAAGCACCTGCAGGTCTGGATGAGCCACGGCGACAGCGCGTCGCGCCTACATAACGGCTTCCGCGTGGACGCGCGCACCGGCTCCGCGCCCTACGCCGCGATCTCCGACGAGGCGAAGCGGCAATACGGCATCCAATTCCACCCCGAGGTCGTGCACACGCCGCTCGGCTCGAAGGTCTTGGAGAACTTCGCGCGGCGCATTTGCCGGTTCGAGAAGCGCTTCTCCATGTCCGGCCTCCTCGAGTCCCAGGTCGCGGCGATCAAGGCTCAGGTCGGCGAGACCGGCAAGGTCGTCTGCGCGCTGTCGGGCGGCGTCGACTCGACCGTCGCGGCGACCCTGATCTCGAAGGCGATCGGCAACCGGCTGTACTGCATCTACGTCGATACCGGGCTGGGACGGCACGGCGACCGGGAACGGGCGGAGAAGGTGCTCGGGCAGGAGCTCAAGCTCAATTTGAAAGTAGTGGACGCGTCGAAACTTTTCCTCGGCCGATTAAAAGGCGTCTCGGACCCGGAGCGTAAACGAAAAATCATTGGGAAGTCGTTTATTGAAGTATTCGATAAAGAAGCGAAACGGATTAAAGGGGTGACCTTCCTGGCCCAGGGAACGTTATATCCCGACGTCATTGAATCGGTATCGGTTCATGGCCCGTCGGTCGTGATCAAAAGCCACCACAACGTCGGGGGCTTGCCCAAGAAAATGAAGCTCTCATTGGTTGAGCCTCTTCGCATGCTCTTCAAGGACGAGGTGCGCCGCCTCGGCAAGGAGATGGGCATCTCCTCCGAGCTGCTCGGCCTGCACCCCTTTC